>JAWERH010000312.1:0-1287 GCA_032482215.1 Veillonella sp.
TGTAAACGCATTGTTAGCAAATCGCATCGATGAAAATGTTGAGCTTGTTCAAGCTTATACTCGTATGTACAATCTTGTAAAAGATGTGGAATATACAGGTGTTAATAGCGACTTGTTGAAAGAAGATGCTGAAAAAGCATTGTTCGAAGCCGCTTCTAAAGCATCTGAAGCAAGCCTTGCTGCATGGGAAGCAAATGATTACACTGCTGTTGTAGCTGTTCCTGCTACTTTAGTTCCAGCAATCAACAAATTCTTTGAAGATGTAATGGTTATGGACAAAGATGAAGCTATTAAAGCTAACCGTTTACAACTCGTTCGTTTAGCTTATAGTGTAATGGCTATTATCGGCGATATTAGTGCATTAAAATAATATATTTTGTATTAGATACATTAAATTTTTACAGAAATATATGAAAGAAGAGGTACCATTTGGTACCTCTTTTTGCTTTTACGAAGAATATACAAATTTTATGCAGGAATTTTTGAGACCATGGCGAATATCTTATAATATACAAAGTTGTATGAGGAGATAACTGTCATGAATCATGATGAATTATATAAAGCCTTATGTAAGGTGCCAAGTGGTAAAGAAAAGTCTCGTGATAAAATAATTATAGAATTATATATACGATCTGAAGGGGCATCTCAAAAACAATTAGTAGATGCTCTTAATATGCGTCCTGCTACAGTATCAGAGCAGACGGATATACTCATTGAATTAGGGTATGTCACAAAGCATATTGATTTCATGGATAAACGAATTTCTGTAGTAGGCCTCACGGAAGAGGGCAAGCGATTAGGTAAATCATTACTACATTCGTATGACCAATTTCTTAATGTACTATTTTCTGATTTTTCTGATGATGAAAAAGATGATTTATACCGCTTGTTAGGTAAATTAAAGCGCCCAATTTTAAGTAAATAATTAGTTTCTCAAAATTATATAGAAAATACTTGCGAATAGTACGTGATTTATGATACTATATTGCTGTTAATTTGAGACAGTCCGCTGCCTATAAGGTGTAGGTATTGAATGTCTGCAAACAGGAGGAAACAATGAACATTATTAACGTACTTGAACAAGAACAACTTCGTACAGACATCCCTACTTTCCGCGCTGGTGACACAGTTCGCGTACACGTAAAAGTAGTGGAAGGTTCTCGTGAACGTATCCAAGTATTCGAAGGTTTGGTAATTAAACGTCAAAACGGTGGCGTACGTGAAACTTTCACAGTTCGTCGTATTGCATCCGGTGTAGGTGTAGAACGTACATTCCCACTTCACAGC
>JAWERH010000313.1:0-1281 GCA_032482215.1 Veillonella sp.
AGGAATGGAACAATTCCAAATGGACCTAGCTGGTCGTACGCTTACGATCGAGACTGGGGAACTTGCAAAACAAGCTGGCGGTGCCGTAATGGTTGGTTACGGTGATACTCGTGTACTCGTTACCGCTACAGGTTCTAAAGAGGCGAAGGATATCGACTTCTTCCCACTTACAGTAGACTATGAAGAAAAAATGTACGCTGTTGGTCGTTTACCAGGTGGCTTCATTAAACGTGAAGCACGTCCACCTGAATCTGCGATTTTGAATAGCCGTTTGATTGACCGTCCTATTCGTCCATTATTTGATAAAGGTGTACGTAATGAAGTACACGTAGTAGCAACAGTTATGTCCGTTGATCAAGATTGTGATCCAGCAATCTGTGGTATGATTGGCGCTTCCGCTGCTTTATCTATTTCTGATATTCCTTGGAATGGTCCTATTGCAGGCGTTCGCATGGGTCGTATCAACGGTGAATTTGTTGTAAACCCAACAAAAGAACAATTAGAAGCAACAGATCTTAACATTGTTGTAGCTGGTACAAAAGATGCTATCCTCATGGTTGAAGGTGGTGCTCAAGAGGTTCCGGAAGAAACTATTCTTGAAGTGATCATGGCAGCTCATGAAGAAATCAAAAAAATCGTAGCTTTCCAAGAAGACATGAAAGCTAAAGTAGGCAAAGAAAAACGCGTATTTGAAAGCAAAGACGTACCTTCTGAAATTGCGGATGCAGTTCGTGCCTATGGTCATGATAAACTTGATGCAGCAGTTCGTTGTGCAGATAAACAACAACGTGATGCGCAAGAAAGCGAAGTACGTGCCGATGTATTAGCTCACTTTGAAGAAATCTACCCAGATAACTTGGGGGATGTAAATAAAGCATTTGACGCAATGACAAAAGAAATTGTTCGTCATATGATTACAGTTGAAAAAATCCGTCCAGATGGCCGTAAACTTGATGAAGTTCGTCCAATCTCTTGCCGTACAGGTGTCTTACCTCGTACACATGGTTCTGGCTTATTTACTCGTGGTCAAACTCAAGTATTGAACGTTGCTACTGTAGCTCCATTGTCTGAAACTCAAACAATTGATGGCATTGGTTTAGAAACAGAAAAACGTTACATTCACCACTATAATTTCCCATCCTTCTCCGTAGGTGAAACTCGTTCCTCCCGTGGTCCTGGTCGCCGTGAAATTGGTCATGGTGCGTTGGCTGAACGTGCATTGGTACCTGTTATTCCTAGTGAAGAAGAATTCCCATATGCATTGCGCTTAGTATCTGAAGT
>JAWERH010000314.1:0-3377 GCA_032482215.1 Veillonella sp.
GTTCCAACCTAAGGCAAAACCAAAGGCAGGATCTACATAGCGTTTTGCATAGGTCCCGAAGGAACCTGGAATCGGCAAGTACGTAGCCATTTCCCCAAGAGATGTCATGAGGAAGTACACCATGATACCAATGAGGCCGTAAGCTACAAGCGCACCACCAGGGCCCGCTGTACTTACCACTTCACCACCAGCTACGAATAAGCCTGTACCGATGGCGCCACCTAAAGCGATCATATTCATATGACGCGCCTTTAGGGAACGTTTTAAATGTTGATCTTTATTAGAGGTAAACTCTACATTATTATTTTGATTTTCAGCCATGGGTCACCTCTTATAAATCTAAATTACGCACATATTTTGCGTTATCTTCAATAAATTTACGACGAGGTTCTACCTTATCGCCCATGAGAACCGTAAAGATTTTGTCAGCTTCGATAGAATCCTCTAAGCTAACTTGTAAAATCGTACGGTTTTCAGGGTTCATTGTAGTTTCCCATAATTGTTCAGGATTCATTTCACCTAAACCTTTGTAACGTTGGATTGTAATACCATCGCGGCCTACTTCATCAAGTTTAGCTGTAAGCTCTGCATCAGAGTATACATACCAGTGGGACTTGCCCTTCTTGATTTGGTACAAAGGTGGTTGAGCAATGTAGATATGACCTTCCTCTACCAATGGTTTCATATAACGGTAGAAGAATGTTAATAACAAGGTACGGATATGAGCACCATCAACGTCCGCATCTGTCATGATAATAATCTTGTTATAACGGGATTTAGTAATATCGAATTCTTCCCCAATGCCAGTACCGAAAGCAGTAATCATGGAGCGAATTTCGTTATTCGCTAAAATCTTATCAAGGCGTGCTTTTTCTACGTTAAGGATTTTACCACGTAATGGCAAAATCGCTTGGTAACGACGGTCACGGCCTTGTTTTGCAGAACCGCCCGCAGAGTCACCTTCGACTAAATAAATTTCAGTCATAGATGTATCTTTTTCGGAGCAATCTGCCAATTTACCAGGAAGGCTAGATACTTCTAAGGCATTTTTACGGCGAGTTAAGTCGCGAGCTTTACGAGCTGCCTCACGAGCACGGCTTGCCATTGTTGCTTTTTCGATGATTTTCTTCGCATCTTGAGGATGTTCTTCGAAGAATGTTCTAAGACCTTCAGATACGATACCAATACTTTTACAGATACAACAGCTGTCAAACCTTCACGTACGTCTTCACCGGAAAGGTTGGACTCATTTTCCTTGATCAAGCCAGCTTTACGGCCATAATCATTGAGGGTACGAGTCAAGGCAGCACGGAAACCAGAAAGGTGAGTACCACCGTCAATGGTATTGATGTTATTTACGAAGGACAATAAGTTTTCGCTATAGCTATCGTTATATTGCAATGCTACGTCTACAACTACGTCGTCTTTTGTATTTTCAATGTAAATTACAGTTGGGTTTACTACTTCTTTATTTTCGTTCAAGAAGGTAATGAAAGAACTCAAACCACCTTCGTAGTGGAAGCTTTCAACACGAGGCTCCTCTTGGCGCAAATCGCTCAATGTAATGCGAAGACCTTTATTAAGGAATGCCAATTCTTGTAAACGAATTTTCAATGTATCAAAGTTGAATACTGTAGTTTCAAAGATTTCAGCATCTGGCTTGAAGATAACTGTAGTACCAGTACCTTCTGCTTTGCCGATTTCATGTAACTCGGAAGTCTTATGACCACGAGCGAATGTAATCTCTTGAATGATACCATTTTGAGCTACTTGAACCTTAGTCCATTCACTCAACGCATTTACTACGGAAATACCTACGCCGTGAAGACCACCAGAAACCTTGTAGCCGCCACCGCCGAATTTACCGCCAGCATGTAATTTTGTTAATACTAACTCTACCGCAGACATACCGGATTCATGCATCCCTGTAGGGATACCACGACCATCATCGACAACAGTGATGCTGTTATCTTCATTAATGGATACTTCGATATGTGTAGCGTAACCTGCGAGCGCTTCGTCTACAGAGTTATCTACTACTTCATAAACGAGGTGATGTAAACCGCGAATGGACGTACTACCAATGTACATACCAGGACGTTTACGTACCGCGTCAAGACCCTCAAGAACCTGTATATTCTGAGCGCCATAATTTTCTTCAGGCATGAAACAAACTCCTCCTAACAATCTATCACACTGTACTGGATTGAAATTTGGTACAACACATGTACAGAATAAATCTTATCTCTTTATTATACTATAAAACTCATCAATTCGTCTCATTAAAGTCTTAATCTACATAGGTCTTGATTTGCTCCTCTGGTACCATAGCGATATACTCTAGCGTTTCATAGTGATGAATAGGACTTTTATGGGACTTTCCGCCCTTGGCGTGCACCATGGTAATGATGGATTCAATAGGCACGGAAACGGTATCCCCAATATGAACGTACATAGGAATGCCCCCTCTACTTTTCTAATGTCCCATTAAGGGCATCAATTTTGCGCTGTTCTTCTTCATCCAAGAACTTAGACCGATATTTATTGCACAAATTGATAACGTGCTGATCCGTTAGCTCATCAGGCTTTTTGTGCGTAATAAGCATGGCCACCATATACATATGACGGCGATTGATAGATCCTTTATAAATTTTATCTAGGTAAAAGTATATGGATTCCCGCATCGCTTCTGCAAAATCTGGGAAGGTACACTGTATAAATTGCTGACAATCACTATATTTAAAGTACGGATACTTTCTAATAACCGACTTAATGTCCTTAATATGTTTTCGATGCAATTCATATTCACAGGTCGGACATATATCCCGTTTAGATTGCATATGCATGCCACATCGACCACAACGATGATAGCCATGCTGCTCTAAATAGATTTCCCGCTTTCGAGCTGTAATTTGCACTTTTCTGAAAGCAGCTCGTAATTCTTCATTATCCGTCTGTTCTAACGACTTATCGATGGCTTCTACGTCTTCTTTTGAAAGCACGATATCTGCGAAATTAATACGTTTTGTAATAATCTGTTCATCAGGTAATGAAATCGATGTATCAGTATTTGCTTTCACATAGCTCTGACGTTTCATAATGAAGCGAATATCTTTGATCACCTCTTGATGGTAATACTTGTTAACAGCCTCAATGATACGCCGTTTTTGCATCTGTAATTCCTGCATCCACATAGAGTTATCTGCACTAATAACCATGTCTGGAGGCTTGATAGATACAATTTTCGTATGATCCGCAATGACATCGCCCACTACATGACGCCACTTGTGAACGAGGGTATTTAATTTATATTGTTCCAGTAAATTCAGTTTTGATAAGGCCTTTGGTAAACAAAGATCAAGGCTGTCCATACTGAA
>JAWERH010000315.1:0-1270 GCA_032482215.1 Veillonella sp.
TATAATTAATCAAAATATATTGTAGTCAATTAGAGAGGATACAATTATGATTATTACTACAACTATGCATATTGAAAATAAACCTGTACAAGAGTACAAAGGTATTGTATTTGGTGAAGTCGTAGAAGGCCGTAACTTTGTGAAAGATTTCATGTCTGGTATTCGCGACATCGTTGGTGGCCGTAGTGGCAGCTATGAAGATTCTTTGATGAAAGCTCGCCAAGCAGCCCTTGATGAAATGTCTCAACGGGCTTCTAAAATGGGTGCTAATGCTGTTATCGGCGTATCCTTCCAATACAGCACAGTAGGTGCAGAAAATGGTATGCTCATGGTTACATGCAATGGCACAGCCGTTGTAGTTTAATAGGTAATATACTATAAGTTGCCATGTATTATTGTAACTAAAAACAGCAGGGTGGAAGCCCTGCTGTTTTTTTATTTTATCTTATACCATGTTGCGTACATAACTGGTAGTACGATGAGTGTTAGAACAGTTGCTACTAATAAGCCTCCACTAAAGGCGATAGCTAGTGGGCTCCAGAATACAGATCCCATGAGAGGAATCATGCCTAAAATCGCTGCGATAGCAGTGAGCATGATAGGGCGGAAACGAAGTGTAGCGGAGTTGATAATTGCTTCACGAGGTTTTTGTCCTTCTGCTTTGTGGATTTCGATTTGGTCTAACAAGATAATGGAGTTACGGATGATCATACCCGATAGGGCAATGATGCCAAGAATAGCCATAAAGCCCAATGGCGTTCTCGTAATATTTAGAGCCAATACGACGCCGATTAATCCGAGAGGCGCTGTGAGCAAGGCCATAAACATGAAGGCGATACGCTTTAATTGGAACATGAGGATTGTCATGATCACAAAGAGCATAATCGGCATTGGTGTTAACAGATTTTGTACAGCTGTTACGCTCTTTTCAGCGGCTCCATCAAGTTCAATGGTATAGCCTGTAGGCAAGGAATCGCGAATGTCTTGTAAGGATTTATAAACCTCTTTTGTTTTCGCATTGCCTAAAACACCAGCTTTTACATTGGCGTGAATGCTAATAGTTGGCATCATATTTCGGTGCCAGATAATACCATCCTCTTGCGTCATAGTGATAGTTGCAATTTGGCTAAGAGGTACGTAGGATCCATTGCCTGTTTGAATCGGTAAGGAGGATAGAGCACTTAAGTTATGTTGCTCATTATCTCCTAAACGGAATGTAACAGGAATTGTTTGATTACCTTCATAGTATTCCCCAGATTTAGTGCCAGAT
>JAWERH010000316.1:0-1654 GCA_032482215.1 Veillonella sp.
GCTGTAGCAGCTGATTTATTCTTACATGTACGTTCTAATGATGAGTCCGTTACATATACTGTAGTGGATCAAATTATGGAGTTCTTACGTCCTATTACAACTGTAGTCGATGAAACTCATGGCTTCCATTATGAACAAGGTCGCGCCATCATCGATTTCGTAGATGGTACTGAAAACCCTGTTGGTCAAGAAGCTGTAGAGTGGGGCGTTATTGGTGATGAAGATCCTGAATTCATTAATGGCTCTTATGCATTTGCTCAAAAATATGAACACGATCTTGATGCGTGGCGTGCGCTTCCTACAGAAATGCAAGAAAAGTTTATTGGCCGTCGTAAATTCAGCGATATTGAGTTAGAAGATGATGAAAAAGATCCAGCAGCTCATAATGTAGTGGCTCAAGATAATCGCGATGATAAAGAACATAAAATCGTGCGCATGAATGTAGCCTTTGCTCAACCGGGTCAAGGTGTACGTGGTACATACTTTATTGGCTATGCTCGTTACTGGGATGTAACTAAAACAATGCTTACTAATATGTTTACGCAAAATGATAAATTGCTTGATTATTCCAAACCTATTACAGGCATGCTCTTCTTTATTCCATCCCTTGATACATTGGATGCTATTGCAGAAGGCGAATTATAATCTGCATAGCTAGTTTATGCATGATTTATATGGTTTGTGATGCTCAGTTTTGTTAGCAGCATATAATTTGAGTGAAAATACCATATAAATTCTATAGAAGCGCTCCTTTTAGGGGCGCTTTTATGCTATAATAAATCTATTAAACTCGTAAAATCCATTGTAGTTATGAATGAGGTATTCCATGAATTATACTAGCACCCGCGGTACCGTTGCGGTAAATGAAACATATGCATTGTTGCACGGCTTAGCAGAGGATGGTGGTCTATATGTACCATCTTTATTCCCTACAAACTGCTTAACTTACAATGATGTGAAAGATAAAAACTATCAAGAGGTAGCAGCTATTGTATTATCTAAGTTGTTCCCATGCTTCTCTGAAGCTCATTTAAATGAAATGATCAATTCTGCATACTCTGATGCTAATTTCAGTACTCGTGATATTGCACCATTACATTCCTTATTAGAAAAGGTTTCTGTATTGGAATTATTCCACGGCCGTACACAAGCTTTCAAAGATATGGCATTGTCCTTATTCCCATATCTATTGGTGGCAGCAAAAGAAGCAGAAGGTGAGAAAAAAGAGGTTCTTATCTTAACGGCTACATCTGGTGATACTGGTAAAGCAAGATGTACCTGGTACACATATCCAAGTATTCTACCCAACAGATGGTGTAAGCCCTATGCAAGCAGAACAAATGCAAAAGCAAGAAGGGGAGAATGTTAATGTCACTGCGATTCATGGTAACTTTGATGATGCTCAACAATTCTTGAAACGCTTATTCGTTGATAAGGCTACAGCAGAAGAGGTTGCGGAAAAAGGTGTTATGTTCTCCAGTGCGAACTCCATTAACATCGGCCGCTTGGCACCGCAAGTAGTGTACTATGTAAATGCCTATGCTGAGCTCGTAGCACAAGGTGCTATTCACGAAGACGAAGCTTTCAACGTAGTAGTGCCAACAGGTAACTTTGGTAATATCTTGGCTGCTTACTATGCTAAAAAAATGGGTAT
>JAWERH010000317.1:0-1783 GCA_032482215.1 Veillonella sp.
CTTATTCCTTAACATTGATCTCATAGAGGAAGCAATACAAAAGGGGAGAAAAATTTCCTTGGCTTATTGCCAACCTGACGTGGATAAACGATTACATATCAATCTTGGCCCAGATAATAAGGAACGGAAGTATGTATTCAATCCATTCCAACTAGTTATGAATCGAGGACATTATTACCTAGTTGGGAATCACGAAAATTATGATGACATGTCTACATTACGTGTCGATCGAATTGCGCACATTACGGTGCTTAGCGAACGGAGAAAACCTTTACGGGAGATAAAGGGCTATCATCAGCAACGCACCTTTAATGTGTCGCAATATGTAAAAGAACATATCTACATGTTCGGCGGTGAATCCGTTACTGTAAGCTTTAAGGCAAAGCGATCCATTGTGAATCAGATCTTAGATTGGTTCGATGGCAATGTGGAATTCACCAGCGTTACAGCTGATGACGTTGTATGCCGTGTACGTGTTAATCATGATGCCTTCAAGTATTGGGCACTTCAATATATGCAAAGTGTGAAAGTACTTTCACCAGCGTCCTTGGTAGCAGAAGTAAAAGAAGCTATTAAGGAAGGCCTAGAACAATACTCATAATAAAAGAGCTAGTTGATCGTTGAATCAACTAGCTCTATTTTTATGTATGCTATTTTAAACGTCCGATTTCTAATTTATAGAACATGCATTTTTGAAGCCTGGTACGATTTCGTAAAGACCAAGGAATCCAAATTGTTTCCAAATGAGTACGGTAAAACCACCAACTACGATACCTGCGATACAGCCATGGCGTGTCATACGTTTCCAGAATAAGGAGAACAAGATGGCTGGACCAAATGCTGCACCAAAGCCTGCCCATGCATAAGCAACCATGGTTAAGATGTAGCTATCTGGATCCATTGCCATATAGATGGCTATTAATGCAACTAGTAGTACTACGATACGACTTACGAGTACTAGCTCCTTATCACTCGCTTTAGGATGAATGATATTCGCATAGAAGTCATTAGAAATGGCAGAGGCTGTTACTAATAACTGTGCAGATGCGGTACTCATGATAGCTGCGAGTACTGCAGACCAGATGAGACCTGCTACAAATGGTGTAAAGAGACGCTCT
This sequence comes from Veillonella sp., assembly GCA_032482215.1. Taxonomy (GTDB): domain Bacteria; phylum Bacillota; class Negativicutes; order Veillonellales; family Veillonellaceae; genus Veillonella. The sequence goes on from JAWERH010000317.1 coordinate 1,119, forward strand.
GTCATGATGAGGAATACAGTTTCTGCATCAGTGCCTACCAATTTATCTGGCAGCATATATATGTGACCAATGAGGCCAACTGCAATGGCTGCCATAAGGGATAAGATAACCCAAACCATGGCGATGTTTGTAGATTTCTTAAGCTCTTTAGCATCAGAGATAGCCATGAATCTTACGAGGATATGAGGTTGACCGAAGTAACCAAGACCCCAACCAAGAGAAGATATTAAGCCGATAGCCCATGTGAACCAGTCGGATGGATCACCAAATAGGCTAAGTCCTTGCGGAAACTCATGTTGAATGAGCTGGAATGTTTCAATAGGACCACCCATAAACATGGCAGCCGTAATTGGTACCGCTAAGATAGCAAAGAACATCAATGCCCCTTGAATACAGTCTGTCCAAGATACAGCGAGGAAGCCACCGAGGAATGTATAGAATACGACGATGCCTGCTGTAATAAAGAGGGAGACCGTGTAATCGAGACCAAAGATGGTATTGAACAACTTGCCACCTGCTACAAAGCCTGATGATGTATATATCAAGAAGAAAATCAAGATAAATAGGGCGGAAATGACAGCTACCGAATGGGATTGATCGTGGAAACGATTCTTCAAGTAATCCGGTAAGGTTAAACTGTCGCTAGCTACCTCTGTATGGTTACG
>JAWERH010000318.1:0-3538 GCA_032482215.1 Veillonella sp.
AAACCGTTTTGGCGGCTCCTTATCGCCTCTTACATAGCCTCTAAAAAGTACATTGTCTGCAAGGATAACGCCTCCTTCTTTCACATGAGGCAAAATGAGCTCTAATTGCTTTAGATATTGCCCCTTAGGACCATCTAAGAACACTAGATCATATTCCCCAGTGAGTTCCGTTAAGACTTGAGACGCATCGCCTTTCAACAATGTAATTTTATCGGCATAATCGGATTGGTTAATATAATATTTCGCCATTTCGTGACGCACATCATCTAATTCAATAGATGTAATGTGTCCCTCCTCTTTATCGAGTAGCGGAGCCATCAATAAAGCTGAGTAACCAATGGCGGTGCCCACCTCTAACACAGAGGTGGGCCGGTACAAACCTATTAATTCTTCAAATAGATGAACCTCGGATTCACGTAAAATCGGTACATCATTAATCATCGCATAAATACGCTGTTCATTTAAAATATTATTTAATGTCATGAAAGTAGATTCAATCTCCTACATTATTTATTGCTATTACCACTAGGAACTACCAACGTAGGTACTTGTTGTGTACTTGGTACAACATTTTGCATAGATTCTGGAGCAGGTGTTGTAGTCGGCACATAAGAGTTAGCGCTAGATGATTGAGTTGCTGGTGCAGGTTGAGCTGGTGCTTGTGGAGCTGGTGTTGGTGCTGGAATTTCAGCAGCTGGAACCGTTGTTGGTGTATATTTGTACGTAGGTTCCACATCAACATATTGAGAATCTGCTTCCACCGCTTCTTGAGAGCTGTAATTGTAGTTAGGCTCTGTCGTTGCCACAGCCACGTCATAGTTAGGACCAGCTTGTACTGCGGCCTCTGTATTAGAGGATGTAGCCGTATCATTACCATAGATTTTATGAACTTCCGCTAAATGTTCTTCATATGTTTTAGAGAAGTGGTTATGTCCATCTTTATCTGCTACAAAGTATAAATAATCTGTATCTTCAGAATGTAAAACTGCATCTAATGCTTTTTTACCAGGGTTCGCAATTGGACCAGGTGGCAAGCCTTTAGATACGTATGTATTATACGGGCTTTGTAATTGCGTATCACCAATAGTTACATCTTCTTTTGCATAACCAAGTACATAGGAAATTGTCGCATCAGATTGCAATGGAATACCATGGGCTAACCGTTTTTTAAATACCCCTGCAATTGTTGGACGATCTGCATCAAATAAAGATTCACGTTCAACAATGGATGCCAATGTTACAAAGTCATGAATACTCATGTGTTGAGCTTGAATTTGTTTCTTCGTTGCCCCTACTGGAATTTCATAAGTACTTGGGAATAAGAAGCCTTCCACAGGATATGTAGCTGGTCTTGTACCCTTCATGTATGGGTATGGTACAAAGGTTTTAGCTTCCGCTAAGAAGTCCTTTGCTTTCATGATTTGATTTTTTTCTAGAACGATAGCAATATCCCCAACGGTATATCCTTCAGGAATGGTAACACGAATAGATTCTACATGACCTTCTTGTAATAAAGAAATGAGTTCGCGCACAGTTACCTTATTAGGAATTTGGTAGTGACCAGTTTGAAGTTTATCATTAGTACCGCTCAAATATAACCAAAGCTTAAAACCTTGCGTAGTTCGAATGAGACCTCGTTCATAGAGCATATCTGCAATTTCAGTACCAGTCTGTCCCTTTTCAATGACAAGCACCTGTGTACCATCATCTTGAGCAAAGGTATTTGGTACCAAGTAAATTGCACCAAGGCCACCTGCGATGATTAATACGCCTACAATAATAAGGATTAAAATATATCTTAAGGCTTTTCTCACGACGTTGAGTTCCTTTCTGTAACATAACAGTATTTATCATCTTATTATACCATAAAGTCCATATTTCCCCTATATAAAAGGCATCTTAATATATAACAAATAAAAATAGCGTATTGCCCAAAGACAACACGCTAGATTTATAAAGAAAACAACTACTCGCCATCTTCCATTTCTTCATACAATTTTACTAGAGTCTCAAAAACTTCATCTTCTTCATCTAAAGGTACGTATACTTCTACGCCTTCTTCATTTTTTTCGATGCTAGCCAAGATCATGTATGTGTCATCTTGACCTTCGTGGTCTGCCTCTTCGTCTTGTACATGTACAAGAACTGCATACTCACGACCTTCATGGTTTAGAACAACATCTTCTGTGAAGTATTGTTTATTGCCGTTTTCGTCTTCGAATTCTAAATAATACACTTCACCTTCAAAGTTTTGGTCAACCATTGGAAACCCTCCTTGTGGAAAAAAAGATTTATTTATTGAACTGCAAGCGATCTAAGTATCCTTGCAAAATTACAACCGCTGCCATTTTATCAATAACGGATTTACGCTTTTTACGACTTACGTCAGCTGCAATAAGTTGGCGTTCAGCCATAACCGTAGATAACCGCTCATCCCAATATGAAACAGGTAAATCGATGACTTCTTTCATCTTTTCAACGAATTCTTCAGTCTTTTCAGCTCGTTCACCTTTTGTACCATTCATATTCTTCGGCATACCTACTACAAGCTCATGTACTTCATATTCAGCAATGAGTTCTTGTAAGCGATTAAAATCTTTTTCAAGAGATGTTCTACGAATGGTTTCAATACCTTGTGCTGTCATGAGCAGTGCATCACTACAGGCAATACCGATAGTACGGCTGCCCACATCTAATGACATAATTCTCATTATAGTTGTTTTGCCTTTGCGTATTCTTTCAACAATTCCTCAATCAAGTCATCCCGCTCTAAACGACGGATATCAGAACGTGCATTATTATAACTTGTAATGTACGCTGGATCTCCAGAAATAAGATACCCTAAGATTTGATTGATTGGATTGTAACCTTTTTCTTGAATAGATTGATAAACACGAGTAAGAACCTCTTCAGCTGTCATCGGTTCATCGTCTACTTTACGGAATAACATAGTTTCATCAGAAACCTTCATCGTATCCCTCCTTTTTATTACATTGGCAGGTTTCACTGTAAAAGTGAAACCTCGCCTACTATTATACTTGAATCATTATGAATTTTTTCTATAACAGATAGAAATATAATTATAAAATTATATACCTATTGTAACATAGATGTTAAAGCTTCACCACCAGCTTTTAATGCTTCCATCAATTTAGCTGGTTCTTTACCACCGGCTTGAGCCATATCTGGACGACCACCGCCATTACCACCAGCTACTTGAGCCGCAGCTTTTACGATGTTACCAGCTTTTGCACCTTTAGCAACAACGTCTTTAGATACTTTACATACAAAGTTAACTTTATCGTCACCCATAGCAGCACCTACGAGGACTACGCCAGAGCCATTTAATTTATCTAGGCCCATATCTGCTAAGTCACGTAATTCATCGATAGAGGATGCTTTTACAGCAGCCGCTACAAATGCAACATCGCCAATCATGACTTTACCAGCAATGATATCTGCCGCACCAGCTGCAGAAACCTCTTTGCGAATTTGTTCTAATTCTTTAGCAGTTTCTTTTGCTTCTGCCAATACTTGA
>JAWERH010000319.1:0-1942 GCA_032482215.1 Veillonella sp.
AGCAGCACGTGTCATATTACGAGCTACGATAAGGTCAGCATCAGCACCGCAGACACCACGAGGGCTCTTAGGTGTAATTTTACATGGACCCATGAAGCAGATACGGCAACATACGCCTGCAATACCGAACGTACATTGTGGTTGTTGTTTATCGAAACGGTCAAATACTGTATCGCAACCAATTTGCTCCATGCGAAGAATCATTTCGCGTACCGCAGGATCTGGTGTTTGTTCGATAACATCTTGTTTTGTAGGCCAAGTTTTACGATATTCTGCAACAGCTTTCATGTAGTCATTTACGCCATGTTCATGAGGCACCCCTGGTTCATGAGTGTGTGGCACCCATTTATCCGTTGGCAACGCTTTGCCATGACTATGGTCATGACCATGTTCATGATTGTGATCGTGATGATGATCATGGTCGTGATCGTGATGGTGACCGCCACAATGGCAGTGGTCATGGTCATGGTGATGATGGTCATGATGGTGATGGTGTTCACCATGGCTATGGTCATGGGTATTTTTATTTTCCACATCTTTACTCATAATAAACCTCCTAGGGGCCTACGTAGGCCAGCTGACAATAATAAGAAAACATATTCTACATTTATTTCAAGTTAATTCCACCATAATGATGGACTTTAAATCCTATCTCCAAAATATGTTTTAAACTACTATAAGTATATTTTCTGAAAGGATATTTGTCAATTAAATTTTGAGAAATTTTTGACCCATTTATACTTATAAATCATTATAATAACTACATTTATCAAATTCGATACTTTCAGATTTTCTTCATAAAACAAAGAAGGCTAATTCCTAAATTTTATAGGAATTAGCCTTCTTTATCTATATAATACTATAGTTGATATTGTTTTATATGAATTATTATTTGCAAACAGTACTTAACACTCTAACATTCCATCTGTGTAATTTATAAGAATTGTTGCATAATTTGAGCGACTTCAGGCAAATGGAATCGCTTTGCTCTATCTGATCTCGCTACAAGAACTAATTGACGGAAACATAGTTTTGATGCTAAAGGATAGAATTTAACTTTATCATCATCACCTTTACTATTGAGTGTACTCGGCAAGAAAGTAATACCATAATCATCTTCTACTAAAGAACGGCAGGTATCTAAGTTTTCAGAACCAATAACAGCTTTAGGCACAAAGGATTCAGCCTGACATAGACGATTTACCAAGGTTCGCAACTTAAGGCCTTCTCTTATGAGAATAAAAGGGAAAGACCCAAATGGTCGAGTCAGCAATAGCTATAGCTTTTTTATTCTCTACACTAACAGCTAATAAAATTTGCTCATCTAACACAGGATAACTTTCAAGAGCTTGCGAGTAAATTGGTGTTGGAAATAGACCTACATCAACCAATCCATCACAAATTTGTTGCTCCAAAAAATGGGACTCTCCTTCTACTACGTGAAATTCCCAGGATGGCTCAATTTGTTGAAAGCTCTTCAATGTTTTTCCCAACATATGGTGACCATAGAATTGAGATAATCCAATACGCACATGATAAGCCGCATCAGACCCTTGATTAATGATCGACTGCGTTAAAGCCTCTACCTTTCCTACTAAAGGCATACCCTCTTTAGCAATTTGTAAGGCTGCAGCGGTTGGTACAACCTTTGTCCGATCTCGAGCAAATAAAGGTACACCTAATTCAGCCTCAATGCGACGAATACTTTGACTCAATGCGGGTTGAGAGATATATAGTTTTTTAGACGCCTTTGAAAATGATGCCATCTCAACGATGGTACTTATATATTTAATATCCTTTATATCCATAAAAACACCTTAAAACAAAACATTATTGATTTATCATAAGTATATATTACCACAAAAGAAAGAGCCCTCCACAAGGAGGGCCTTTTATTTGAGCAGTTAGACAATCTCAATATTATATTGAGGATTTAATAAAT
>JAWERH010000320.1:0-3660 GCA_032482215.1 Veillonella sp.
ATTGTTTCGTTTTTTATACAGTTATATTTTATTACGCCCTATGGGCAGATTAGAGGACTATTACTATGAGAACACTATTATTAATGCGTGGTGCTCCTGCTAGTGGTAAGTCTCAGTGGATTCGTGACAACAATCTTGAGGCTTACACCTTAGAAGCCGATCATTTCCGTATGCTATTACGCAGCCCTTCCCTTGGTGAAAACGGCTGGTATATTTCACAAGAGGATAATGGTTCGGCCTGGGAACTCCTATTAGATTGCTTAGAGAAACGAATGAGCAATGGCGACTTTGTCGTTTTAGATGCTACCCACACTACATCTAAAGCTGTTAATGCATATAAAGAATTGCTTAACAAATATAAATATACTGTATATTACTACGAACCAGATACCTCATTAGAAGAATGTTTAGCTCGTAATGCTACACGAACAGATTACAAACGAGTACCTGAGCAAGTTATACAACGCATGCACAAGATGATTAAAACAACTACATTACCAAAATTTTGTAGGAAAATAAATTCTATCGATGAAATCAACAATTACTTTACTGTAAATTTAACGAATCGATATGAACGAGTGCGTGTCATCGGTGATATTCACGGCTGTTACACGGCATTACAACAAGCTATCACTCCATGGGATGAAAAAACACTGTATATCTTTTGTGGCGACTATTTGGAGCGAGGTATTGAAAATAAAGAAATGATGTACGAAATGATGCGTCTTAGTACATTGCCTAATACGATTATGTTGGAAGGTAATCACGAACGACATATTGCAAACTTTGCATTCAATTCAAACTTAGATCATTCCAAACGATTTATGAAAGAAGTAGTGGCACCTATCGTAAAAGATATGACGAAAAAAGATGTAGAATCACTTCAACGAGAATTACGCCTCTTTTATAAATCACTTCGTCAATGCTATCCTTTCAGCTTTCATGGCAAAAAATATTTAGTATCCCATGCTGGTCTTTCCTATGTACCTAACATGACCTTTATAGCTACCTCTACCTTTATAAATGGTTTTGGAGCTTACGAAACAGATATTGCTAAAATATATGATACAAATTATGAAAAAGGAATGTGTCAGGACTTTATTCAAATTCATGGTCATCGCGGTGTTCCGGATGGTAAATGTTCCTTCTGCTTAGAAGGAGAAGTAGAGTTTGGTGGAGAACTCAAATACATTGATATTACTGCAGATGCTTTTACTAAAAATGGTATTAAAAATGATGTGTACGATAAAGATCTAAATTAGTAAAAGTAAAAAAATGCTCCCCTAACCTATATTCCTTGAACTTTACCTCACGTGTATTCCACAAACGATTATGGAATGAAAATACAGTACAGGCTCGAGGGTTATTTGTTGATCGTATGACAGGAGATGTGAAATTACGTAGTTATAATAAATTCTTTAATCTCAATGAACGACCAGAAACTGAGTTAAATAATTTAGCTAATACTCTCTCCTTCCCTGTAGAAATTCGAACTAAAGAAAATGGATACCTCGCTATTCTTGGTGTTATTAATGATGAGTTAGTCTTTGCTTCTAAATCTACTACAGAAGGTATGCACGTAGATCTGTTTAAAAATTTATTCCAAAAACTACCTACAAGCTTACAAGAAGAAATCAAAGAGTTATTAAAACGTAATAGCTGTTCTATGATGTTTGAAGTCATTAGTCAAGAAGATACACATATTATAAAATATGACCAAGACCATCTTTATGTACTTGATATGATTCAAAATACGTTAGATGTAAATGGCAAGCATATTGATGTATCTTTCTCTAGGGAGCGACTAGCAGAACTAGATTCCATCCTTAAAAAGTATGACACTCAGTTAATATCTATTGTAAAAACAATTCAACAAGTTAATACAATGGACGAACTGAATAGCATCATAAATAAGGAACTTAATTCACATCATGAGTCTGAAGGATTTGTACTAGTTGATAGCAATGGCTTTATGACAAAATTTAAAGGTCCTTATTATAATACTTGGAAGCACCGACGTAACCGGATTCTAGAACCATATCAACAAAATGGTAAAATTCCTTACGAAAACTGTAAAAACGAAGATGATAGAAAATTTGCAGATTTCTTGAGTACACTAGAATATGATGTAGTTTGTAAATCCACCTTACTAAATATAAAAGAATACTTCTATAAAGTAAAAAAACGATCAACTTATGATGTACATAAGTTGGTCGTTCTTTATGATGTAACTAACTATTTTAAAGATACTACCAGTTAAAACTATTTATTTTTAACTGGTAGTATCTCATATATAGCATATTATTTTGTTATTTTGAAATTATATCAGTGTCGTACATAGGTAATAATATAGATTCTGAACCTAAAAGTACAAAAAACATATTAGAAAATTATTTACTAAGTTTCTCTAAGAATGATGTTCCAATGCCCCATTGTTTCAGACCAAAGTTTTCTAATATAGTTTCCCCAATATCAGCAAAGGTTTTTCTATCGCCAAGGTCTATGGGGCCATCAATACGTGGACTATAACCAAGAATTGGTACTAATTCACGAGTATGATCGGTTCCCTTCCAAGTTGGATCGTTTCCATGGTCAGCGGTGATGAGTAGTAAATCGTCATCATTCAGTAATTGCAATAAGCCGCCTAGTTGGTAATCAAAGTCCTCAATAGCCCGTTTGTATCCATCTACATTTCTGCGATGACCATATAAGCTATCAAATTCAACAAGGTTAACCATCATTAGACCACGCTCAAAAGAGGAACCAAGTAAATATGGAACCATATTCATGCCATGGGAATTAGTCTTTGTTGGATAGCTTTCATCCCATCCTACATGGGCATAAATATCGCCAATTTTTTTCTCTGGCATACGACTATAATCATGACGATTTGAGGTACGTACAAAACTGCCAAGCTCACCTACGAATGGACGAGCGATGATACGGCCTACATAATAATCACCAACGCAAACCTTATCACGGGTAATTTGACATATACGATATAGTTCCTCTAGAGGGATCACATCCTCATGGGCGGCAATTTGAAATACAGAATCTGCCGAGGTATATACAATAGGCTTACCTGTTTTGATGTGCTCTGCTCCCAGACGCTCAATAATTTCTGTCCCAGATGCAACTTCATTACCTAAATAACCATATCCCGTTTCCTTTGTGAAAGTATCCATTAATTCTTTTGGAAAACCTTCGTAAAAGGTTGGGAATGGAACGGTAACAGGATGCCCCATCATCTCCCAATGACCACTAGTCGTATCTTTACCAGTACTGAGCTCAGCCATGCGGCCAAAAGCACCTTTAATGCTTTCACCAGTATCAGAAATATCAGCAATTTGATCTAAGCCAATAGATTTTAAATTAGGACAATGAATCTGACCAGCCGTCGATTCAATATGACCTAATGTATTAGAACCTTCATCACCAAATTTTGCAGCATCCACGGCGTGACCAATACCGACAGAATCCATAACTAACAGGATAATTCGTTTAAACATATATCCTCCTATTACGTACTATTATTTGAGGTACGGCATTGCAAGCATAAGCGCTGCCAAAGATTTACTATCCTTAATTTGCTCACCCTTAATAGCCTCTAATAATTCAGGCAAAGTAAAATACTCAAGCTCTACATATTCGTCGGGATCC
>JAWERH010000321.1:0-1252 GCA_032482215.1 Veillonella sp.
AAATGTCTTATCTAAAGCCCCCGACAAAAATAAATTGTACATATGCTGAATTTTCTATTGAGGAGGGTTCTATTAAAACTGGATGCATGAATTGGGATGCTAATACAGGAAAAGGAACAATGCGTGGAATGGAAGCACCTATAGTATTAACTGGGATATATCCTATAAATTGGAAAGAATATTCTAAAGTTGATGATACTAATAGTGGTACTTTTATGTATCTTGTAAATAGGATAAGTAAATAAAGTAGGAGATATATTATGTTTAAACCAGTTCGCAAAAAGATAAATGAAATAGATCGTGCTGTTACAGAAGCTTTATTACAATCTAATCGTCGAGGTATTTTAGCCATGAACGGCGATAATGGGTACCCTTATGCTATTCCTATTAATTATTTTTATGATTGTGAAAAGAAGAAAATTTATTTTCATGGAGCCAAAGCTGGTCATAAAGTAGAGGCCTTGAAAACTTCAGATAAGGTATGTTTTACCGTATATGGTAATGAGCGAATTGATGAATCTGAATCTTGGGCGCCGTATGTACAAAGTGTAGTCGTATTTGGAAGATGTCGTTTATTAGAAGCCGGCCCCGAATCTATAGATCGATTAAAAGAATTTGCTATGAAGTATTATCCTGATGAAGCTTTAGCTGATGAACAAATTGCTCGTAATGGGAGAGCAACACAAATGTTTGAAATTACCATTGAATATATGAGTGGTAAACAAGTACAAGAGAAATAATGGATTAGCCCTTCGCTTATGCGAAGGGCTTTTACTATACACTCATACTAATAAATGTAATATAATGTAATTAGTGATAATCATTTTAAAAATATAGTTCATGGGAGAGAGACATGATACAGTTAAAAGATTTAGGTACATTTGAATCAGTGCCTCATATCGTAACAGATATTGTAACAGGAAATATTAGCGCGTTAGAAAATGCATTAGCCAATGGTTGGGATATTAATCAACCTATAGAAATTGGCGAGTATAGTGAGCATACACCCTTAGAATTAGCTCTTGTTATGTGTTGCTTGCTAAGCATTCAATGGTTAGTCGAGAATGGCGCTGATCTTAACGATGAGGAAAACCCAAGTTTCTTATTAGCTGTACGGTATTGTAATAAAGAGATTATAGACTATGTTGTGACTCATGGTGCTAATGTTCACGCCTTGAACCGTGTGAAAGTAGATGCCTTTCAAGCTGCCTTATATGGCAAGAAATATAATCACTTACAGATTATTCATGAC
>JAWERH010000322.1:0-2733 GCA_032482215.1 Veillonella sp.
TCTCCATACTTGTTCCGTCCATTAGAACATGGTGCTGACGTAGTTGTACATTCTGCTACTAAATACCTTGGTGGTCATGGTACAACATTGGCTGGTGTAGTAGTAGAATCTGGTAAATTCGATTATAAAGGTTCTGGTAAATATCCTGGCTTCTCCGAAGGCGATGAACACTACAATGGTTTAGTATATGGTGATTTGCCAATCCCATTCACTGTAAAAATTCGTGCTCAATTGCTTCGTGATACTGGCGCATGCATTACTCCACTTGCATCTTGGCAAATCTTGCAAGGCGTTGAAACATTGTCCTTGCGCGTAGAACGTCACGTAGAAAATGCTCGTAAAGTAGTAGATTTCTTGACTAAACATCCTAAAGTAGCATGGGTAAGCTATCCGGAATTAGAAGACAGCAAATACAAAGCTTTAGCGGATAAATACTTCCCTAAAGGCGTTGGTGCTGTATTCACATTCGGTGTAAAAGGCGGAAAAGAAGCAGGTATTAAACTTGTTGACTCTTTGGAAATCTTCTCCAACTTGGCTAACGTAGCAGATGCTAAATCTCTTGTTATTCACCCTGCATCTACAACACATGCACAACTTAACGAAGAACAACAAAAATCTGCTGGCGTAACACCAGATATGATCCGTGTATCCATTGGCCTTGAAAATATCGACGATATTATCGAAGACTTGGCTCAAGCTTTGGACAAAGCATAATTTCCTACTCCAAATATGGAAATACTATAGATCAAACTTTCAGAACATAAATTATATTCTTAAGTATGACCTCGCTTAAGAAATAGAACACAAACTATCAGACCTATAAAACTTATACAAGAGACCTCCCTTCGTGGGAGGTCTTTTTGTGTTGTAATATATATTCTGGTTAATTGTAAATTAGTTTATTGGGTTATGATAGATCTTTGTAAATAGATAGTCATATCTGGGGGATAGCGGATAGAGTAGGATAGAAAAAAGACCTTGGATTCAACGATCCAAGGTCTTTTAAAGGGAGTATAGTGTGTGTAACGTTTGGTCTGTGGTGTGTGAGCACAGACCCTTTACCTATTGTGTGAGATAGGGTTTTTGGAGAGCCCTTTATGAGTTATAGGGATCTCTAAGTTTGTGTGTTAGTTTGTGTTAGAGAGTGTATCCATTGGGATACTGTGTGTATAGTATGTGTGTTATATGTGTAGTGTGTCATCTTAGTGGGTTAGGATAGGGGTTCACTAGATTAAAACTTTACCGCTCATACCATCAACTTTTACTTCTGCTTTTTTATCGCCACCAGTTGTCATGTCGAATTTGTATACAGCTCGGCCGTTTTCACGTTCAACAGTCCATTCCATAGTTTGGAAGTCGGAACCAACTTTTTCAAGAGCTTTTGTTTCAGCTACTTCAGGGATGATGATGTTTTGAACGTTAATAGTTTTGTTAGCTTTAGCATAGCCTTTAACTTCTTTACCAACGATTTGGCCAGTTGCTTCGTCTACTTTAAGTTCTACTGCACGATTGTTGTAGTAACCTTCTACTTCATAGTAAGGGTTATGTTTAGCATCGTAAGAAATAGATTTTACAGTAGCGCCAGGGAAGTTTTGTTGGAATACTGTAACAGCGCCCATGTAATCAACAGAATAGTTAGCTTGAGCGGATGGAGCTACGCTACCAACGCCTTTCCAGTTGCTATTGTTGTTGTAAGCATGGTTGCTAGCTGCGCCAACTACGCCTGCTAATAATACTGTACTAACGCCAAATGCACATAATACCTTTGATACTTTATATAAGGTACTTTTATATACTGTTTTGTGAAAGTAGATTTTACTCAATCTACTTATGTATAATTTAATGTTGCTACATGAATATAAGATGAAATTAAAAAGTTTTTTGTATGAAGATGAGTATATCTTTTAGTTATTATGAACGATTGGTAATAACTATAATGTATAGTCAAAATAACAAAATACTTGAAATTACCGTATATATAGTATTAGACTACATAGTTAACTAAAAGTCAACACACGTAGTTGACAATTAAAAATACAAGTGATTTAATTTAGATAGTTAGTAGATTGTAGTTTGTTGATGTGTTATTAATGGAGGTATACCATGAGTTCTACCGTGTCGAAACAAGGTCGCATCACTACCCGTCAGTTAACAATGACAGCACTTTTTGTAGCATTAATTGCTGTAGGTGCTTTCATACGGGTACCATTACCAAATTGTCCATTTACATTACAAATCTTATTTACTACCCTCGCAGGCATTGTACTGGGAAGTCGATTGGGGGCTGCTAGCGTTGGCATATACATTGTCTTAGGTTTAATTGGGGTACCAATTTTTACATCTGGTGGTGGTCCTGGTTACATTTTACAATTACAACCTACCTTTGGCTATTTGATCGGTTTTATGGTAGGTGCTTATGCAGTAGGTCGTATTGCAGAATCTATGGAGAAACTTTCCTTTAAACGATTATTAGTAGGTTCCATATTAAATCTATTTATCGTATATGGCCTTGGTATGATCTATCTATACTTCATTATGAACTTGTATTTAGGTAAACCAATTGGAGTAGAGGCCGTTATTATTACATGCTTTTTGATTCCAGTAGGTCCAGATATCTTCCTTTGTGCCGTTGCGGCATCTCTTGGCAAACGAATTGTTAAAGAATTACATCGATAATATAGTCTTTATATAATACTATTATATATTTATTAAAACCGAGGCGTTATGCCTCGG
>JAWERH010000323.1:0-1784 GCA_032482215.1 Veillonella sp.
CAGCACGGTATGTAGATTTAAAGATGGGTAAATACTTGGTAGAACATGGCGCTGACGTGACCATCACGGAAAAGGATGGTATGCGCCCCTATAGCATTGCTATTGAAAAAGGCGATATGGAAATGGCCGAGTATTTTAAATCCTTAGAGCCTGCTGAGTTTCATGATATACAAAATAAAATGGATCAGTTAAAGCCATTTAAATTACCAAAAGCATTAGTGAATTTTTTAGCGGGCGAACAACTTTACTTTGAATTGCCAGACTCCGATTTTATATCTATAGAGTTCTTCCCACTTATTGATACGATTCCATTTAAATTAGGTCGTCGTTATCTATTACGTTTATCTAAAGAACTGGGCGAGTATAACGAGTGGCAAATTGTATGGGACCCTAAGTCTAAAAAGATTTCTTGTTATGATGTAGAACATCAAGAACTACGAGAGCTTTGTAAATTTGATGAGTTTATGTCCGATATGGCAGGTCAATTAGAATCCTTATTTTAATGTATATCGTAAAGGAGAGGCAATACATATGACAGATACATTTGAGAAAACATATACGGATTGGTCCATTGATGTAGGCACCTATAAATATGAAGGTATTACACTGAATGAAGTTGAACAAAATCTATATGCTATTGAGGATCAAGAGCAAGACTTTGTAGTTATTTCTCCATCAAAGGCAATCTCCATAGATAATAAACTGTATAACTTTGTACAGGTTTGTAGTGATCAAGATACCGATTTATTACACATAGAGCTTAGTGTAACTAATGATGGTGACCGAGGCGCTATCATATATGGTAAGAATGAGCTGGGCCATCAAGAGGTATTACAGATAATAGAAGATTTTATTGCACATCGTAAGGTTCCTACATTAGATAGTTGGGAAATCGTGTTAGATTTAAGACCGAAGATGGAAAGCTATGTAAAGGGGACAAACGATGACTGATCCTGCAATATATTTTGGGATTATGAATTCAAAGATTTACATTACTTTGCCATAGATAGATGATATATTTTCTAAAGATTAAGTTACTACAAATAGTATACGGAGCCCATTATGTTATATTCACCGAATAACCTTTTGTATAAGTATATTCGCTATCGATTTAGACGGATTCAGATAGAATGTAATATGGTATACGATGTAACACCAGAGGAAGAAGATGAGATTTGCCGTGATCTGTTAAAAAAGAGAGCGAAGATATTGATTCCAGTTGGCATATCGTTTGGCTATTAGGAACAAGTGAAGAATTAAATCCGCTAATGCAATGGGAAGTAAGAGTTATTGACTATGTTATACCATTTTTAAATACCATTGATTTTAAGTGGTATGCGTATTCACTGAATTTATTGTGGGCAGCCCTTATATTGGCCCCTATCGGGATTATAAATGTATGTCCTTATATCATTTTTTCCTATATTATAGATACTATTTTGATACGGCGTGAGGTGAAAGCTTTAATAAAAAAATATTCTATTGATGACATAAAATGTGGTTAGATTATATCTATTTGGCTAGGAGAGAGTATTATGAGTAATCTAAAAGATTTTAATTGGACTGGATTTTGGAAAGACACCGATTATGCATTTGAGTCCTATATAGGTAGAGATGTTACCGATGAGGATATTAAGAATGCTGAAGCTGAACTAGGCTATATATTGCCTACAGCATATATAGAGCTACTTAAAAACCATAATGGTGGTGTAGTAAATAAGAATTGTTTTATTAACGATGATGACGATTGTGTATATATAACAGGAATATATGGCATCGATAGA
>JAWERH010000324.1:0-1548 GCA_032482215.1 Veillonella sp.
ATGTTTCATATATGCCCCCTTTTATATTCAATCTAATCTATTTTTATAACAATACACGCTCTTCTGCATAGCTAATTGGTTTAGTCGGTGCCGTTCTTAGCGCCCAAGTACCAATAACAGTCATAACCCCTACACGACCTGTAAACATGACAAGCATCAACACCCATTTACTACTTTCAGATAAATTAGGTGTAATACCCGTTGTAAGACCTACGGTCCCAAAGGCAGAAGTTACCTCAAAAAGCAGTCGAATAAAGTCATATGGCTCATCCCAAGCCAAATAACAAGTAGCAAATAAAACAAAAAGGATAGATAAAAAGATTATCCCATTTGCCTTAAGTACAGTAATCAACGAGATACGACGTTCAAAAACCTCTGTATCAGAACGGTTATTAAATAATGTACGCGATGCTAGAAAAGCGACGGCAATAGTACTAATCTTAACACCGCCCCCTGTAGAGTTAGGACCTGCCCCAATAAACATAAAAATGATGGTAATAAACAGTGTAATTGGATGTAAATCATTATAATCTACAGTTGCAATCCCCGCTGTACGAGGTGTAATCGATTGAAACAGAGATGCCATGATCTTGTTCCATATAGGTAAAGGACCAAACGTTTTGGGATTCGCCCACTCAACCCCCAAGAAAATAATAGTCCCTAAAAGGATGAGCGCCGTTGTACCAACTAACATTATTTTTGTATGTAGTTTTAAATCTACAAATCGTCGTAGCTTGCGATGCGACCAAATATCAAAAGTTGCGAGATACCCAAAACCACCTATTACAATAAGGGCCATTGTATTCATATTAAATAATACATCGCCCACCATAGCATAAGGTAGATCATTATCAAAGAATATAAATCCTGCATTACAAAAGCTGGAAATAGATTGCATAATCCCCGTATATAAAGCAGCATCACCAATATAGGGATATAGCTGAATGGTATAGATAATACCCCCAATTATTTCGACACAAAAGGTATAAATGGTTAGCTTCTTCGTAATGTGTAGAAGCCCTTTCATGCCATCTTGCCCTACATCTTCTGACAAAAGCACGCGATTTTTCAGACCTACCCGTCGCCCTAATACTAGAGCAATAATAGTGGTAAAGGAAACAATCCCTAAACCACCTAATTGGATAAGGATTACCATGACGATTTTGCCAAACAAGGACCAATGATGATAGGTATCTACTGTTGACAATCCAGTTACAGAAACACAACTATAGTCATGGTAGCAAAAAAGCTAAGGGCTAATAGGCGATAAGGATTTTGTTGCATATATTGCTGAACTTGATTTTTTGAAGTATTTTTCCACATAACTATAGTCCTATCCTATTAGTTCCTGCACTGACTTTAACGTTGGTAGTGGACTGCGCCCGCCTATGCCTTGTGTATTTAAAGAAGCTACTGCAGATGCAAAAATAGCGGCCTTCTCTAAATCAGAATGTGCACAAGCTTTGAGCAACTCTACAGCATGTATAGATGCACGGTCATGCTTAGTCGTCGAAGTTGTGTCTTGCCCCTTCATATGATTAATTGTAT
>JAWERH010000325.1:0-2312 GCA_032482215.1 Veillonella sp.
TTATTTAAATCACTAGCATCATGACTTTGGTCTTCCAAAGATTCCAAAATTACCTCTGCACGTTTTAACACAGAATTTGGTAATCCTGCCAATCTCGCTACATGAATACCATAGCTTCGATCTGCGCCACCTCTGATGATGCGGCGCAAGAATGCAACATCCTTACCTTTTTCTTTTACAGCTACAGTGTAATTCTTTAATTTACTATAGCTTTCTTCTAAACTAATTAGCTCATGGTAATGGGTAGCAAATAATGTCTTGCCGTGAATATGCTTACAAATATGCTCAACTACAGCTTGAGCGATACTTAAACCATCAAATGTACTAGTGCCACGACCAATTTCATCTAAGATGATTAAGCTGTTATGTGTAGCATTCTCTAAAATATAGGCTACCTCTTTCATTTCTACCATGAACGTACTTTGACCAGTAGAAATATCATCACTAGCACCTACACGGGTAAAGATGCGATCCACTGGAGAAATAGATGCTTCACGGGCAGGAATAAAGGAGCCTATTTGAGCCATAATCATCAAAATAGCAGCTTGACGCATATATGTTGATTTACCGGCCATATTAGGACCTGTAATAAGCAAGAATTCCTCATCATCATGATTTAAAACGATATCATTTGGTACAAAAACTTCACGCTTCAAGAATTTTTCAATTACAGGATGACGACCATCTCGAATATTGATTTGGCCATTCATTACGATGGTAGGGCAAATATAATTTTCTTCGTAACCTACTAGTGCCAAAGAACACAATACATCAAGCTCAGCAAGAGCACGAGCTGTTTCTTGTACATCTTTAATAACAATTTTTATATCATTTCGTAATTGTTGATATAATTCATGCTCTAAAGCGATTATCTTGTCTTTAGCGCTAAGAATTTTGATTTCAAATTCCTTTAACTCAGGCGTAATATAACGCTCTGCATTAGCTAAAGTTTGTTTTCGAATAAAGTAATCAGGTACTTGTTCAGATTTACTATGGGATACTTCAAAGTAATATCCAAATACCTTATTATAACCAGTTTTAATTTTAGATAAACCAGTAGCCTCTTTAATATCAGCTTCCATCTTAGCTAGCCATTGCTCACTATTAGTAGCTAAAGAACGTAGTTCATCTAAATCTGGATTGAAACCATCTTTAATAACTCGGCCTTCTTTTAATGTCAATGCTGGTTGGTCAGCAATAGCACGACATAATAAATCATAAATGTCTTTATGATCTTGAATGCGTTCATTAATAGAGGTTAAGGTCAAGCTTGAGCATGTACCTAATACATCTTTAATATCTGGCAATACTGCTAGAGATTCACGAAGAGCCGTTAAATCTCTAGGTGACACAGAGCCAGTTTCTACACGACCTACGATGCGCTCAAAGTCATAAATACAATCTAATAAGCTACGGATATGAGACCGCTCTGCTCCACGTGTAATCAGTTCTGCTACGGCAGCTTGTCTACGTTGAATTTGATTTACATCAGTCAACGGACTTTCAAGCCATTGTTTTAATAGGCGCGCCCCCATTGGTGTCAATGTTCGATCAAGTACATCGAGTAATGTACCTTTTTGACCGCCATCACGTAGATTATGGGTAATTTCAAGATGACGTAAGGAAGATGTATCTAAGATTAGGCGATTACCTACACTCAATTGATGTACATAGTTAATATGGGAAATTTCAGACTTAATAATATCCTCTAAATATAAAAGCATATAGCCTAATGCTTCCCATACATCCTCTTCCATAAGACCTAAATCGCCAAAGTGAGTAACTGCTTTTTCCGCTACCTCTCGTTGTGTATGATATGTACTAAATGGGGATAATACAATATTGCTGAATTGATTATCCATAAAGTCTTATCACTTCGTTTTTCACAATCAGTAATACGATGCCAAATAACTTCCCCTGTAGATACATCTGAAAATACGAGTATCCATGCATCTTTTACCATATAAAATAATGATAAAAAATTATTTGACCGTGCATCATTACCATTTTCAGTCATTACCGTCCCCGGTGTAATAACTCTAATAACGTCACGCTTAACGATACCCTTAACTGCTTTAGGATCTTCTAATTGTTCACAAATAGCAACCTTATAACCTTTTTTTACCAATGTTTCTATATAGCTTTCAGCAGCATGAAAAGGAACGCCACACATTGGTGTGCGTTCCTCATCTCCTGTTGGGCGACCAGTTAAGGTTATATTAAGTTCACGAGATGCAATTAATGCATCATCATTAAATAATTCATAAAAGTCACCTAACCGAAAGAACAGTAATTCTTCAGAATATCTAGAT
>JAWERH010000326.1:0-1598 GCA_032482215.1 Veillonella sp.
ATGCTCAGCGAAACCTTCAAGATTCAATTCATTTGCAGCAATGCGAGTCAAAGTATTTTTGATTACTTTGTATTCAACACCTTCAGCCAACATTTTGCGGCGAAGATCAGTTGCTTGCGCAACAGTCAAACCAGTGTAACCAATCAATACAGCGCCTTTTGCTTCAGAAAGAGTTTCTTTCATTTGAGCAACGATTGCTTTCTTTTGTTCAGTGACAGCCATTAGATTACCTCCTTGTAGATTTTTTGGTGCTCTATGTACTATCTTAGCGTAAAAAACGACCCCATCGCACGCGATGAGGTCGAACTAGTCCTAGATTATTCTAGTGTCAGCCTCAGCGGGCGGATTTTCATCCATTATACATACCAGCCGTCTACAGCTAAGAGACATATGTGATTATTGCTCTTTTGTAACGCTGCTCAATTTGAACACGTTCAAAGGCACACCAGGGCCCATTGTAGCGGACAAGGTTACAGATTTAATGTATTGACCTTTAGCTGCTACAGGTTTAGCCTTTGTCAAGTAATTTTTCTTCATCGAAGGACGCTTTACCGATGGAGCAAGAGATAATACCTGCTTTATCAGTACGGTATTCGATTTTACCAGCTTTGATTTCGTTTACTGCACGAGCAACGTCTGGAGTTACTGTACCAACTTTAGGGTTTGGCATCAAGCCTTTAGGACCCAAGATTTTACCAAGACGGCCAACTTGACCCATCATGTCTGGTGTAGCAACTACTACGTCGAAGTCGCTCCAACCACCTTGGATTTTAGCTACTAACTCTTCAGAACCTACGAAATCTGCACCAGCTTCTTCAGCTGCTTTAATGTTGTCGCCTTTTGCGAATACAAGAACGCGTTTAGTTTTGCCAGTACCATGAGGCAATACTACTGCACCACGAACTTGTTGATCAGCGTATTTAGGGTCGACATTCAAGTTGAAAGCGATTTCAACTGTTTCATCGAAATTTGCAGTTGCAGTTTTCTTAACCAACTCGATTGCTTCTACTGGTTCGTAGAACTTACCAGCTTCAATAAGTTTTACTGCCTCAGCGTATTTCTTACCTACTTTTGCCATTATAATATCCTCCTTATGTGGTCAAACGGGAATTCCCTCCCACCGATTTGCGCCTTATGCGCAAGTCGTACGCTTATTAGTCAACGATTTCAATGCCCATGCTGCGAGCAGTACCTTCTACCATGCGCATACCTTGTTCTACGGTATTAGCATTCAAGTCAGGCATTTTCAATTCAGCAATTTCACGAACTTTATCGCGACCTACTTTTGCTACTTTATCACGGTTAGGTACACCAGAACCTTTTGGAATACCTGCAGCTTTTTTCAATAATACTGCAGCTGGTGGAGTCTTAGTGATGAAGTCGAAGCTACGATCTTCATATACGTTAATAACTACTGGGATAATTAAGCCAGCTTGTTTAGCAGTACGTTCGTTGAATTCTTTTGTGAAAGCAACGATGTTAACACCTGCTTGACCTAGTGCAGGACCAACTGGTGGTGCTGGAGTAGCTTTAGCGGCTTCAATTTGTAGTTTTACTTGTTTAACTAATTTCTTAGCCATGGGTAATTAAACCTCCTA
>JAWERH010000327.1:0-1210 GCA_032482215.1 Veillonella sp.
TCTGTAGATAACTTCATGTACTGCGTGAGTATAGGCAGAATCAGTGATACCTGTACTATGTTTGAAAGTACCAACACCGATACGAACTTGAGAGTCATGACCATTCCAAACGGCACGAACACCGTCATAAGATTGACCGAACCAATAACCACTCGCACCCATAGGCTCTGTTAAGCGGCCCACAGATACATCCCATTTTTTAACGCGTCTCGTGAGATCCACTGTATCGAGTCGTTGATGGTTAAAGCCTTTAGAATCAGATTGAGTCCAGCTTGTATCTACACCACTCATGCCAGTCGCACTGCCGATAACTTTGAGGTTTGTAAACTCATTAAGACGTGCATCAAAGCCAAGTCGTAAGCGTTGTTCAAAGCTATGACGATTAGCATCGTACATATTTGCTTTGGCAGAACCAATAGCAGAGTTCGCTCTAAATGGAGATTGTGGTCTATTAGAGCCGTCATGTGCCATCCAGCGCGCTCTGTAATCGCCAACTAATGTAACACCACGTTCTTTTGTGGTATCAAAATCAGAACGAATAAAGTCAGTTAAACGAACTACATCTGCTACATTTTGTACACCAGATTCAGCATTTACTACTTCGCCATTAGCGCCATTAGGTGTATTGGCCCCTACTGCATTAACAGTTGTGCCATCCTTGGATTTGCCGATTGCTGTAGTTTTGCTGCTATCACCACCACCGAATTTAAGGTTAACGCCCACACGATATACCCGTTCTTGTGTAGCACGATCATCATCGCGATGATTAAAGATATTGTTGATACCAAAGTACATCATGGCATTTTTATTGAATCGTTTTTGAACCATTACATTCCAAATGCCAAATGTTTTCTTTTCATAAGTTTGCTTATTATAAACGCCTGCATCACCAGACAAGATATCTGGCCAGTAGTTACCGCCATTATTTAGTGTATTACTATCAAGCATATTGATATAGTAATCACCCCAGATGGAACCATTCCAACCGGATTTAGGATTGTCATAAGTAATACCGATGTCAACTTTGTGCATTGGTTTATCAAGCAATTGACGAGGCATACTTGGATCGCTCTTGTTGATGGCATGCAAGTATGTATAACCTAACTTACCAGACCAATATTTGCCGAACTTTTGTTGTACTTCCGCTTGAACACCTGTGATTTCTGCTTTACCAATATTTTTAAAGCTGTAAATCATATCTGGGGCCCGT
>JAWERH010000328.1:0-1202 GCA_032482215.1 Veillonella sp.
AAGCAAGGTGATTTTTTTGTATAACTTTCGTTGCCGCACCCGCATAGCGGGTGGTTTTATGATTCGCGACTACGTCGCGAACCAGTCTAAAGACAATAATAATAAAAGACACCATATGGTGTCTTTTATGTAAGCTATTATATACATTGTATATAATCAGTGTCAATTTTGATGGATTTAACCAAATGTATTATAAAGCGCGCGTTAAAATTTCACGAGCTACTTCTGGTGTTACATCGCCTTTTTCACCAAGTTGTGTCATACCATGGGCTTCTAATTGTTTCACAATTTTATCAACTGCTTCTTCGCCTAGACCATAGTCTTTCAAATGGGTAGATACACCAAGGGACTCGAAGAATTCACGGGTTTTAGCGATAGCCTTATCTGCTTTTTCTTGATTTGTACCTTCTGTAATATGCCATACACGTGTAGCATATTGTGCCAATTTTTCAAGCTTGTCTGCTTTTTTCACTTCTAACAATGCAGGCAATACAATAGCTAATGTAATCCCATGGTCAAGATGGTACGTCGCAGTCAACTCATGACCGATAAGATGTGTTGCCCAGTCTTGTGGCACACCTGCACCAATCAAGCCGTTTAATGCCAAGGCAGAAGCCCACACATGGTTAGCACGAATATCGTAGTTTTCTGGATTCTCTACCGTTTCTTTGCCGATTTCAATCATAGTTTTCAAAATACCTTCACTGAAACGATCTTGAATACGGCCTTCTACAGGATATGTTAAATATTGCTCTGTAGTATGTACGAAAGTATCGATAACACCATTCTTAACTTGTTTTTCAGGCAATGTGAAAGTCAATGTTGGATCGAGCATGGAGAACTTAGGGAATATTAAGTTACTGAACACAGGATATTTACCATCACCATAAGTAATAACGGCACCATTATTCATTTCGGAACCCGTAGCAGGAAGTGTCATAACTGTACCAAATGGCAAGGGATTTGGTACCATCTCTACTGGAACCGCTGGCACACTAGCTTTCATAACCTCAATAACAGGTCCATCATAGGTAGCGCCCATAACGATAAGTTTTGTAGCGTCTACTACAGAACCGCCGCCTACAGCGAGAACGAAATCTACACCATGTTCTTTAATGAAAGCTACCGCACGTTCACACGTTTCAAGAGATGGGTTTGGCTCAATACCGCCGAATTGCTCTACCTTACGGTTACCAAGTGCC
>JAWERH010000329.1:0-1189 GCA_032482215.1 Veillonella sp.
TTCACATGGGACGAAAAACGATTCATACAATCCCAACGGGTAAAGGAGGGACCCGATGAACGAGTTTCTAATGATATGTGAACGTATTGTTCCTGAAATCGTTAGTGTATTAAAGGAGCGATACAAAATATTAAACCACCTAGTTTATGAAGAGCCTATAGGCCGTAGAACATTAGCTACTGCAACGGATCTTCCAGAGCGAACCGTACGAAGTCATATTGAGCTAATGCGTGCTAATGGTCTAGTAGACATTTATAAACCAGGGATTTTTCTCACTGATGAGGGACATGCAATTGTTCCAAAGTTGCGAAATTTTTTAAATGAATTAGATCGTATTAACGAGCTAGAACATCGATTGACTGAAGCACTTCATATCGATAGGGTTATCATCACTCCTACTGAAGGAACGTTGATGGTAAAAAAACTAGGCTTTGCAGCAGCAAAGTTATTACAGGAATTATTAGAACCGAACTCTGTAGTTGCCATCAGTGGTGGTAGTACAATGGCTGCAGTAGCTGAGGAAATGCCTGTATTACCATTTAATCCTATTGTTGTACCGGCCCGTGGTGGCGTTGGTGAGGTTGTAGAATATCAAGCTAACGTAATTGCTTCGGTGCTTGCTGAACGGCTTCGCGGTACCTATAAAATGCTCCATTTGCCTGATGGACTTTCACAAGACTCATTGCATATGCTCATCACTTGCGAACCTCAAATCAAGGAAATTGGTGATCTTATTAGTAGGACTGACGTACTCTTGTTTGGTATTGGTACAGCTATGAGAATGGCGGATCAACGCCATATAGCTGATGATGTGCGTAAGCAGTTAGTAGATAATCATGCTGTTGGCGAAGCTCTTGGTCAATATTGCGATATAGATGGTAAGTTGATTTATTCCACTAATAATATTGGTTTATCACTTCCTGATGTTGCAAAAATTCCCAATGTGATTGCTGTGGCTGGTGGACAAGATAAATCGAGTGCCATTATTGGTGTTATGAGAGCTTGTCAAAAAGGCATACTAATCATCGATGAGCAAGCTGCAGAAGGTATGCGTCAATTGTTACAAATTTCAGCATTATAAATGAAGTTGGTAGTTAAATATTTTGTTAGAATATTTTTGTTATTAGGAGGATCTAACAATGGCAGTAAAAGTTGGTATTAACGGTTTTGGTCGTATTGGTAAATGTGT
>JAWERH010000330.1:0-1171 GCA_032482215.1 Veillonella sp.
TGATATACCTGGTGGATCTACAGTTGGGTCTATTTCATCTGCTATGTTACCGATGAGAACAATGGATGTGGGCTTACCATTATTAGCGATGCATTCTGCGCGGGAATTAATGGGTGCAAATGATCAAGAGCAACTCAATCGATTAATGAATCATTTTTTAGGTGATTAATAATGTACAATATAGAATTAGTTCGATGTGCATCGATAAAAGACATATGAGTTTTTGTCATGTACAGCAAATAATGTATTTTATGATTTCGTAATTAATATAATCCTTTAAATATGTGGAAAATATTGTATAATAGTTATATATAATTATGAATATAATACTCATCATAAAAAATGATGAGCTATCCAAATATATTATTTTGACTATAAGTATAGGAAATATTCATATATTAATAAAATTGAAAGCTGATAGTTCACATTAGTGGAAGCTAGTAGGAGGCAATACATGAGAAAAATTAAATCCGTATTGGTTGCCAACCGTGGTGAGATCGCAATCCGCGTGTTCCGTGCATGTAATGAAATGGGTATTAAAACTGTAGCCATTTACTCCAAAGAGGATACATTATCCTTGCACCGTAACCAAGCTGACGAAGCCTATCTCGTAGGGGAAGGTAAAAAACCAGTTGAAGCATATCTTGATATTGAAGATATTATCCGTATTGCAAAAGAACATGATATTGATGCTATCCATCCAGGTTATGGTTTTTTGTCTGAAAACGAAGAGTTCGCTCGTCGTTGTGGTGAAGAAGGTATCATCTTTATCGGACCTCATGTAGAACATTTAAATATGTTCGGCGATAAGGTTAATGCTCGTGCACAAGCTAAATTGGCAGATATTCCAATGATTCCAGGTTCTGATGGGGCGTTGCGTGATTTTGAACAATTAGAAGAATTTGCAAATACTCATGGTTTCCCATTGATGATCAAAGCCGTAAATGGCGGCGGCGGCCGTGGTATGCGTGAGGTTCATCGTAAAGAAGAACTTCGTGATGCATATGATCGCGCTAAATCTGAAGCGAAAGCTGCCTTTGGCGATGATGATGTATATGTAGAAAAACTTATTGTTGAACCTAAACATATTGAAGTACAAATCTTAGGTGATGAACATGGTAATGTAGTTCATTTACATGAACGTGATTGCTCTGTACAACGTCGTCACCAA
>JAWERH010000331.1:0-2138 GCA_032482215.1 Veillonella sp.
TATAGAGCTGTCAAAATACCAATAATCAAACCTATGATAATTTGTTGGATTAGACTGACTCTATTGATTGATTTTACAAATCGATTCATAGTACACTCCAATACTTAATAAAAACTAATAAAAGACCATGGAAAAGATATCTTTTCAACATGGACATATGTCATTATACAACGAACATAGATTGGTGGCAATAGAGAATATCATAGTCATTAATATATAGTTAAATTGGATCTACTGTGACTGATAACGATATTTATTTTGTAATATGCTAGTTTTAATAGTAGTGAATATATTACTTTAACTAAATATGTGCTCTTTACATAGTTACTATATATAGTATATATAATAGGATTCTTTTGATAGGCGTCATAGTATGATATACTATGCGAGTAAAGAGTTTGAATATAGTTCTTGATTAGTGAAAGGACCATAATGAATACGAAAGAATTTAAAACATATGCAGATAAAGAAGAGTTTGTGCAAGGTGTATTCTCTAATATTGCTAAGAATTATGATTTGATGAATACAGTCTTGAGTTTTGGCCAAGATTATTACTGGCGCAAATTTTCTGTAAAAGCAATGAATATAGGTCCAAATCAACGAATACTTGATGTAGCTTGTGGTACTTGTGTATTTACAAAAGAAGCATTACGTCAAGAACCAACATTAAAGGTAGAGGCTTTGGACTTTAATAGTGAGATGCTTGATCAAGGTCGCGTACGCATTGAAGATGCTGGTTTAATAGATCAAGTTAATCTTGTTCAAGGTGATGCAATGGCATTGCCATATGCAGATAATACATTTGATGCGGCTATGAGCGGCTTTGCTATGCGTAACGTACCGGATATTAAACAAGTATTGTCTGAAATGCAACGTGTTGTAAAACCAGGTGGGAAAGTAGTTGTATTGGAGTTAGCGAAACCAAGTATGTTTGGTTTCAAACAGCTATACAATTTCTACTTCTCCTATATATTACCTATTATAGGTAAATTAAGTAAGGATAACTCCTCTTATGCGTGGTTACCAGAATCCTTACGTAGATATCCTCATCAAAGTGAGATTCTTGAAATTTGGAAATCTTTAGGATATGAAAATGCCACCTATCATGAATTGACAGGCGGCATTGTAGCGGTCCACGAAGGTGTGGTACCAGAAAATTCTATTGTAAATACAGCGTTACGATAGTAACCAGAGTCCATAGAGCTTGTTTGAGGTGTACTGATAGAAACTGTTTTTACAGGTCCTAATGTACGGCCAAGGGCTGCAGCGATAACCTCAGCTTTATGACGACCGTCTTGAATTGCTTCTGTAGTCAAAGAATCAGATAGTTGTTGAGATACATCATTTTGGAAAGAAAGGTTGTTGATATCATTAGCCCCAGCGCTAACAGCAGCATCAACGGCTTTTCCAACATTATCAAGATTATTGATTTTTACAGTTACACGATTAGACACATTATAACCAGTATTGATTCGTTTGCCTTCTTGGTAATCACTAGTAGGGTTAATAGAAATATTAGAGGTATAAATATCTTTTTTATCGATACCTAAATGACCTAATTTACTAATCAAATCACTCATGATGCGATCATTATTAGATTTTGCAGCATTGATGTTTGTGTTTTCGCTGGTAATACCAAGTGTTAAAATGGCATAGTTAGGGGCTACAGAACGAGAGGCTTGGCCAGTAATTTGAATTTCAGAGGAATCAAAAGTACCTTGTGGTGCGGCAAAGGCTGCAGTAGCCATAGTTGCACATACAGCAGCAATAGCAACTGTTTTAGATAATAAACGTTTGGATAATTTCATACTCAATCTCCTTACACTATTATAGTATTATTTATAAATACTATAATATAGAACTAATTCGTAATATAGAATCACATCAGAATATAGAAGTGAATAAGCGGAAAAGTCTATATTACAGCTACATTATACATAATTGGTTGTATAAAATCAATCTTTTGATTTTGGAATGTAAAATGAACCTGTAATGAAAGTTGTGTGAAATTGAGAATTAGGGGTTGCCATTATTTTTTTGTTATACTATAATATCCATACAGTCGTTCGAACGACTGTTTCTTAATGAGTGTAGAAATACACTTTGAAGTTCGAAAGAACTTCAAAAAAGATTATAAA
>JAWERH010000332.1:0-1556 GCA_032482215.1 Veillonella sp.
GCAATAAAACGTAACTTCATAAGACCTCCTATAACATGTTCTCCAAGAATGCTTTCGTTCTATCGTTCTGTGGGTTGTTGAAAATTTGTTCTGGTGTACCTTCCTCTTGGATAACACCATCTGCCATGAAGATGACACGATCAGATACTTCACGAGCAAAATTCATTTCATGGGTTACGATAATCATCGTCATATGATCATCAGCCAGCTGTTTAATAGTCTTAAGAACCTCACCAGTTAATTCTGGGTCAAGAGCGGATGTTGGTTCATCAAAGAGCATGATTTCTGGATTCATCGCCAATGCACGAGCAATGGCCACACGTTGTTGTTGCCCGCCAGACAAACGGGATGGATACATATCGCGCTTTTCCCATAAGCCAACTTTATTAAGTAATCGCTCTGCAATCGGTAAAATTTCATCATCTTTCATACCTTTTACCATACGCGGTGCAATCATAATGTTATCAAGCACCGTCATATGAGGGAATAAATTGAAAGATTGGAACACCATACCCATGCGTAATAGCAAGTCATGTTGTGTTTCTTGGCTAGCATAGTTTACAGTGCCATTAGCATCTGTACTAGCTAGAACTGTACCATCTACAGTAATAGAGCCACCATCAATGGTTTCCAATTGACCTAAGCAGCGCAAGAATGTAGATTTACCAGAGCCAGATGGGCCGATAATAGAAACGATTTCCCCTCTATCCATTTTGAGCGATACATCGCGCAATACAGTTTGATTGTTAAAGCGTTTTTCAATACGCTCCATATTTACAAATGTCATAAGTACCTCTTACATCGTCGTATAAATAAATAGCTGTAATTTCAAACGGGCTATAGCCCTTTAAAACAACTAAGTCCATATCTACGACACACTACTACAGAATAGATTAATCTTCATATACAGCAAATCGTCTTTCTAAGTAG
This sequence comes from Veillonella sp., assembly GCA_032482215.1. Classification (GTDB taxonomy): domain Bacteria; phylum Bacillota; class Negativicutes; order Veillonellales; family Veillonellaceae; genus Veillonella. The sequence continues at coordinate 931 of JAWERH010000332.1, forward strand.
TTGAAGATATTTGTCAAAATAAAGGTAAAGATCAAGTAGAACAAAGCTGCCACTAAGAAGGCAGAGATATCAAAGTCACGTTGTACGATAGATTTTGTAATACGCAAGATATCATTCATAGCCAATACGTATACAAGAGACGTATCTTTCAACAAGTTAATTGTTTCGTTCGCAAGCGGAGGCAATACGCGTTTAAACATTTGTGGCAAGATGATTTTACGCATTGTTTGAGCATATACTGACCACGAGAAATGGATTGAATACCACCGCGGAAAATTTCACATAAATAAGCGGCGTAGTTTAATACGAATGTAAGAACAGCGGCTGTAGCATCATCCATTTGTACCGCACCATCTGTAATGATAGGCAATGCATAGTAAACGAATAAAATTTGTAGCATTAATGGTGTGCCGCGCATCAAATATACGAAAGCTTCAACAATTTTGTCGAGCACTGTAAATTTAGATAGACGTACCAAAGCAAGTAAGATACCGCCAGGAATGGATAAAATCCATACAATACAGAAGAGCGATACGGTTACCTTTAAACCATCAGCGATGGTTGGGATAATCTGCAATAAATAATCTAACATGGAATACTCCTTCAAAACACGACTAGAGAAGAGG
>JAWERH010000333.1:0-1742 GCA_032482215.1 Veillonella sp.
CCCTGCTGCGTATAGTGAAAGAGCCATTCGAGTGGAACTCTTCGGCGACGAAATCGATCGCCTTGTAGAGGTAGATGCTTTGACTGGTGAAGTGATTGCTGAACGCAAGCACGTTGCAGTCTATCCAGCATCTCACTATGTAACTACGAAAGATAAGATGCGTATTGCTGTAGAGCGTATTGAAGCCGAATTAGATGAACAGTTAGCTAAGTTAAAAGCTGCTGATCGTTTACTTGAGGCACAACGTCTTGAACAACGTACCCGTTACGATATAGAAATGATGCAAGAAATGGGCTATTGCTCCGGCATCGAAAATTATTCTCGCCACATGTCCGAACGTAAGGCTGGGGAGGCACCATACACATTAATAGACTATTTCCCAGATGATTTCCTCATTATGGTGGACGAGTCTCATGTAACGATACCTCAAGTGCGTGCCATGTACAATGGTGACCGTGCGCGTAAAGAATCACTGATCGAATATGGCTTCCGTCTGCCGTCTGCGCTTGATAATAGACCGCTTCAATTCGATGAGTTCGTGGAGCGTATCAATCAAATCGTCTATGTATCGGCAACGCCTGGTCCATACGAAATGGAAGTACAAACGAATGTGGCAGAGCAAATTATTCGTCCTACCGGTCTACTTGATCCATCCATTGAGATTCGTCCTATTAAGGGACAAATGGATGACTTGCTCGGTGAAATTCATAAGCGTACTGCCAAGAATGAGCGTGTCCTCGTTACGACCTTAACGAAGAAGATGGCTGAGGATTTAACAGAGTTCTTGAAGGAAATGGGCGTCCGCGTTCGATATCTCCATTCTGATATCGTTACTATCGAGCGCGCTGAAATTATTCGTGACTTACGAGCTGGTGTATTTGATGTACTAGTTGGTATCAACTTGCTTCGTGAAGGTCTTGATATGCCAGAGGTTTCTTTAGTGGCTATCTTAGATGCGGATAAAGAAGGTTTCTTGCGCTCCGATACAGCCATGATTCAAACTATTGGTCGTGCTGCTCGTAATGTGAATGGTCACGTTATCATGTACGCTGATCGTGTAACAGGTTCTATGCAGCGCGCCATTGATGAAACAGATCGTCGTCGTGCCGTGCAAGAGGCTTATAATATTGAACATAATATTACGCCTAAGTCTGTCTTTGAGTTGACGAAAATTGAAGAAGATATGGTCACCGATGGAAAGGACTTTTCACCGAAGAAGGGGAAAAAGAAATCCTCTACAACGGGTATGGACCATGGACACGAACCATATGCACAAGATATATCTAGTCCTAAGGTGGCGGATATAACGCCGGAAGAGTTATTCAATAAAATTGAAGAGCTTGATCGTCAAATGAAGGCCGCTGCAAAGCAGCTTGAATTTGAAAAGGCTGCAAAACTTCGTGATCAATTAGGGGAACTACGTCAACAATGGTCCGATATGCATAGTGCAGGTGAAAGCAAGTTAAAAAAACCTGCATCAACTAAAGGTAGAAAGCGGACTAGCTCAAAGAGTAAATAGATTGTAATAAAACACATAGATTATATAGACTATATGTGCGATAATATACATATATTATTTCATGTTAGTAAACAGAGAGATGATGCCGATTGGTATCATCTCTTTAAATAGGGAACATAATGAAAGATCAATTGATTGTAAAAGGTGCGCGTCAGCATAACCTTAAAAATATAGATATATCCTTACCACGGGACCAGTTTATCGTGTTGACAGGCCTCAGTGG
>JAWERH010000334.1:0-1153 GCA_032482215.1 Veillonella sp.
TAGTAAGATAAAAGGATTTACATATAATACATAGCCACCTTGTTTTAAGTTAATACCGAAGGCACTGGTCATATCAAAACGAATACGATGAGCCATTTGTAAATAGAAGTAACCAAAGAATTGGTCTTCTTCAAGGAGTAAGCTATTTACATCATGTAAAATATTCCATAATCGTTGCTCAAAGGCAGGTGTCATTACGGCTTGTTGCATTATCGCAAAATCGGTGCCTTCAATTTGTATCTCATCTAAGGCACGTCCTATGGTCCCTATATGACTATCAGACATATTATGGTTCATCAAGTCTGCCGCTATGCGTTCTGGTTCCATGCTATGATGTTGTGCTTCATAACTATCTACATAGGCTTCGTAAGCAGCATAGATTTGTGTGTACAAGGCCTCTGCTTCACGATGAATACGTTCCCGTTTTGCATGCCAACGATCGAGAGCCTCGATGGACTTCTCATCATAGGAACCTGTTTTCTCCCACCCGTCTATATGAGTGAGTAAATCAGAGGCGTCGCGAATATCATCCTTATCTAAATTTCGTTGCATCATTCCACCTCCTTTTTCTTTCCAAAATATATATTAATTACCTTGTGTTATACATACATCATTAGGTAAAACTATTGTTACCTATCTAAATAGACTTACTTTTGTGCTTCAAAGAAAGTATCTACGAATAAGCCATCTTCAATGGCATAAGCGTAAACACGTTCGTATGTATTACGCAAGTCTTTCATAACTGCTACGCGTAAATCACCAGGATATAATGTAAGGAATTCAATGAAATGATGAACCTCTTCGGCATTACTATTTCGATTTAAACGATGCAACATATTTTTAGCAGCTACATATAAACGAGTTGGGCTTTCACCTTTAACCTGTTCAGCCATAGACATAATAGCACCTGGTTTCTGAACGGCCGCCAACACATCATCAAAGGTAATAAGAGGTTCTTGATCGGACTCAACAAAGTTTACGAAAGCCTCCGCAATGAGTTTACCTACGTTACCGCGGATAACATTCATGAATACTTCGCGACTGTATGCTGAGCCTTCTTGGTTTTTATAAATCGTATACAGGCCAGATACGCGTTCAAAGGAGCGTGGTGTAGCATCAATATCATCTTCATGTCGTTGATTTAAATACTCTG
>JAWERH010000335.1:0-1888 GCA_032482215.1 Veillonella sp.
TACGCCAGGACCTCCAGTAACAACTAATAGGCTCACATCTGGATGTAGCATCATCTCTTGAGCAGACTCAATAGATGGCTCTCGAAGTGTAACAATAAGGTTTTCAATGCCAATCGATTTAGCAATAACTTGATTGAGCTCACTAACAAGCTCTCGACTCAAATTCTTGGCGCCTGGATGAACGCTAAAGAATATAGCATTTCCGGCCGCCAGCATACCGATGGAATTACATATTAATGTTTCTGCCGGATTCGTACTTGGCGTTATAGCACCGATGACACCATAGGCTGATAATTCATATAATGTCATACCATTATCACCAGTTTCACACTCTGTAACAAGGTCTTCTACGCCCGGTGTTTTATTTAGTGTAAGGTTTAATTTTAGTACTTTATCCGCAACGCGACCCATCCCCGTTTCGTCAACGGTTTTCTGAGCCAACTCTTGCACTCGTGGACGCATAGCAGCACGGATGTCTGCTATTACCTTTTCACGGGTTGCCAAGGTACAATCTTCAAAGCGTGCTTGCGCTGCTTTTGCAGCTTGAATTGCTTCATCAACCGTATCAAACACACCTGGCTCAACTTGACCTCTAGGCGCTTGTTTAATAGGTTGTGATGAGATTGTTTTCCATCATGAACCTCCATATAGGTTGCATTGCTGATGCAATGACCATGTCAACTAACGGTGTCCACAATCAAGGATACATTCATGATGTGACACAATAACTAGGTTTAACTCTGGCACCAGCTATTTCCTATACAATTATTTTTCAAAACTATCAATAATACCCACAATAGCGCAATCTACTGCGGTGCCTTTATCATCTTCGAAAATATGCCGTGCCGATGAGCCTCGAGTTAGAAGCACATATTCACCTTCACCAGCACATACTGTATCGACGGCGATTTCTATGCGCCCCGTCAACTCTTGTTCTCCATCGAGAATATCTACCATCATCAGTTTCATTCCCTTTAGAGATTCATGCTTTTGAGTAGATACGATACTACCCACAACTTTACCGACTTGCATACTTCTCGTTCCCTTCAATTATTGTGATACCTAAGCGCTCGATTTCATCTCGAGCAGCCATGGTGAACCGTTGTCCCCTATATATGACGATAATAGACTGACTTTCACAAGATCTAACAAAAGAGGTCGTTATCCACGCTTGATGACTGGCATATATAGGACGACCAAATTTATCTAGAAATTTGATAGGCCAATCTAGAATGACTGATGGATTCATCAACGAGGTTACAGGAACTGCTAGGTGTATCGTCACCTCACAGTCATACGCTAATGCACGATGTAAATAGGCAACCCAAGGCACCAATGTATCGCACATTAACTCTCGTAAATGACCATAATCTATACCAGCGAAAGAAATGAGTTGGTTCTGCAACAATATATGCTCATCATAGCTATTGCACTCTGTGACCATAAACGTAGCAGTGGATGTCATGCGCTTTTCTAGGCGTTCTAGCACCAGTTTAACTAATGCATCCATATTAATGCTCACTTCCCATGGCAATCCCTAAGGGCGTTACAAACTCTGGGTATAATGGCTTATCTACGGGTAATCCTATATATTGACTGAAAGTCACCTACAACAACAATGGGAGTCCCCTTTTCATAGCCACCCTCTTGTAACGCACGCTTAGAAATAGCTGCCATTTTTTCAACCACAGGCCGTATGGTTGCATATACATCGCGTTTATTCGCTTCATTGCGCTTATAAGCTTCCGCTTCAGGAATAGAGATGCCATAGGCCCCGCTAATAACAAGATTCATATGGGTGCCTCCTGTAGGCTCATCTACGGTATATACAACTCGGCCATCTTTTAAAATGCTTATGCCCGTAGTACCACCACCGACGTCGATAACA
>JAWERH010000336.1:0-1147 GCA_032482215.1 Veillonella sp.
CACAATGCTCAACAACTTCTGGATTCCTGAAGAGATTTCCTTGAACGAAGACGTTAAGCAATTCCCATACTTAACAGATTACGAACGCCGTGCATTCGATAAAATCATTGCGTTCTTGAACTTCCTTGATTCCATTCAATCTGAAAACTTGCCTAACTTGAGCCGTTATATTACAGCCTCTGAAGTGGCATCCTTATTGAATATCCAAGCATTCCAAGAAGAAATTCACGCTCAAAGTTATTCCTACATTTTGGATACTGTAACGAACCCTATTACACGTGACAAAATTTATGACGAATGGCGTACAGATAAAACATTGCTTGAACGTAACCGTTTCATCGCCGATGCATATCAACGGTTTAGCGATGATCCTAGCGAAGCAAACCTTATTCACACAATCATTGCAAACTATATCTTAGAAGGTATTTACTTCTACTCTGGCTTTAGCTTCTTCTACACATTGGCACGCCAAGGTAAAATGACAGCTACATCTACAATCTTCAAATACATTAACCGCGACGAAGTAACTCACCTTGTATTGTTCCAAAACATCATCCGCGAGTTACGTCGTGAACGCCCTGACTTGTTCACTCCTGAACTAGAAGCGAAAATCACTGACATGATTCGTCAAGGTGCAGAAAATGAAATCGCATGGGGTCAATACATCACTGATGATAAAATCCTCGGCCTTAACAATGTTCTTATCGAACGCTATATCAAATACCTTGCCAATATCCGCTTAGAAGCAATCGGCTTGCCTCATCTATATCCTGAAATCAAGGATAATCCAATGGAATGGATCGAAAGCTTCTCCAACTTGAATAGTACAAAAACAGACTTCTTCGAAGCAAAAGTTACAAACTATACAAAAGCAGCGGCATTCGATTTTGATGATTTAGAATAGTAACAAAAAAGATAAAAGAAAAAGTGATTCTCCCATCGTGAGAATCACTTTTTTTCTTTATAAAGGTTATTCAATTAATAACTGTTAGCCAGCTGTATATGGGCCGAATCGACCTGCAAATAGGTAGGAACCCATTTTACCAAGTTTGGCAGCAAAGAAAGAAGCCACGAGACCTAAAACAATCATAATCCATGCGTTATCAGCATTTACACCGTTAGCAATAGCGATGTAGGCTTGTGCACA
>JAWERH010000337.1:0-1142 GCA_032482215.1 Veillonella sp.
TGTTTAATTATAGCAGTGATTTCTTCAGGCTTCATTTTCATATATACCCATTCACCCCTATCTAATAGAGTTCGTTCTTAATAAAGATTTTTCTAATTCTTGCAAGCGACGAGATACAGAGCCATCAATGCGTTTATCCCCTACTTGAATGATAATACCACCCATAATGGAAGGATCTTGACGCACGGATAGAATAACATCTTTGCCCGTTACCTCTCGTAATTTAGCTTGTACAGATGCTTCTATATCAGCTGTGATTGGTTCTGCTACAGTGACAGTAGCTTCTAGAATACCACGAGCTTCGCGTGATTTCTTAATAAATGCCGCAATAGTCTGCTTTATATAGCGATCACGACCACGTTTAATCATCACATAAATAAAATGCAAAGCAACCTTATCGAGACTAGATTCAAAAATTTTACCAATCAGCTTAATCTTTGCATCTTCTGTAACAGTTGGATTTTCAAGGAATGAGCTTAATTCAGGTTGCTCATCCATTACAGATGCTACATAGCCTAATTGCTCCTCCATGAGATCCAACTTATTTTGTTCTTGAGCTAATTCAAACATAGCTGAACTGTATTTATCTGCTACAATTTCTATGCTCATCGTATCACAACCCTATCGTTTTACTATCAAGTTGACGAATAGCGTCTTCGATCAATTTCGTATTAGTTTCGCTGTTCATATCTTTAGCAACAACTTTACCAGCCATAGCTACAGATAAGGAAACAACTTCATTGCGCAAGCTGTTCATAGCACGATCACGTTCAATGGCAATATCTTGACGAGCACGATTTTTTTCTTGTTCAATTTGCTCGCGAGCTGTTGCTAATTGTTCACGTGTTGTATTTTCTGCTTCTTGAATTGCTTTTTCAACAATTTTTTGTGCCTCTACACGAGCATTAGAAATTTGAGCTGCATAATCAGCTTTAAATTCCTCTGCTTCTGCACGAGCTTTTTCTGCAGCTTCTAAGTCTTTAGCAATTCGTTCTTTACGTTCTGTCATCATAGCCAATAATGGTTTATATGCAAAACGAGCCAATAGCCAAACTAATATAAAAAAGTTCAACATTTGAGCAAGAATCGTTCCAAGGCTTAAGTCAACCAAGGTTATTCCTCCTCGTTATTATCTGAATAAC
>JAWERH010000338.1:0-1551 GCA_032482215.1 Veillonella sp.
TGTATAATACTATTATAACGAGAATATTCTTAATGAAAGAAGGTATATTATGGTATCAGCAGGTCAAACAGCTACGGCGACTGTAACAGTTACAGAATCTAATATTGCTAAAACAATGAAATCCGGTTCTTTAGAAGTCTTTGCCACACCAGCTATGTGTGCTTTAATGGAAGAAGCAGCTCAAGCAGCAGTACAGCCATATTTAGAAGATGGCGAAGGTACTGTAGGTATCGCTCTATCCATTACTCATGAGGCCCCTACTCCACTTGGTGCAACAGTAACTGCTAAAGCTACAGTTAGTGCTGTAGAGGGACGTAAAATAACCTTTGATATTGAAGCATCTGACGGCGTTGGTATCATTGGTCGAGGAACTCATGAACGATTTGTTATTAATAACGAAAAATTCATGGCTAAAGTTACAAGTCGTGCAAAATCTAACTAATAACTAGTTTTACTAATAGTCTATAACTAATTGTATAATAGCCTAAGTGCGAATTTAACATAACAAAATAATACAAAATGGCATCTATCCAACGATAGATGCCATTTCTATTAGCAAATTTTAACTACCCAGCCTTCAGGAGCTTCAATTTCACCATGTTGAATGCCAAGTAATGTGTCATATAATTTTTTAGTGATAGGCCCCATATCATCCATACCAGCTGGTACATTAATAGTACCTTCTGGAGTATCGATTTGACCTACTGGAGAAATAACAGCTGCTGTACCACAAAGACCAATTTCAGCAAAGTCTTTTAATTCATCTTTATGAACAGGGCGATTTTCTACAGTCATACCAAGGTAGTGTTCTGCTACATACATCAAAGAACGACGTGTAATGGATGGCAAAATACTATCGGATTTAGGTGTAACTAATTTACCATCTTTGGTGATGAAGATAAAGTTCGCACCACCAGTTTCTTCTACATATGTACGAGTAGCCGCATCAAGGTACATGTTTTCTGCATAACCTTTTTCATGTGCATCAGTAATAGCATACAAACTCATAGCATAATTCAAACCAGCTTTAATATGGCCAGTACCATGAGGAGCTGCACGATCAAAATCAGTGATACGAATTTTGATTGGTTTAGCGCCACCTTTGAAGTAAGGGCCTACTGGTGTAGTAAATACACGGAATTGATATTCATCCGCAGGTTTTACACCGATAACGGAGTTAGTACCCATCATGTAAGGACGAATATAAAGGCTTGCACCATGACCATAAGGAGGAACAAAGTCTTTGTTGGCTTTTACAACTTCTTTTACAGCTTCAAGGAAACGACCTTCAGGTAATGTAGGCATTACAAGGCGTTCACAAGATTGATTTAAACGCTCTGCATTAAGATCTGGACGGAAGCATACAATGTGACCATCTTTAGTGTAGTATGCTTTTAAACCTTCGAATACAGTTTGTGCATATTGGAATACACCTGCACATTCATTAAGGGTAACGTTAGCATCAGTAATTAATCCGCCTTCGTCCCATTTACCATCTTTATATGTAGTCAAATAACGGTAGTCGGTTTCTACATAACCAAAACCGAGATT
>JAWERH010000338.1:1573-2504 GCA_032482215.1 Veillonella sp.
ATCGATATTCTTGCTCATAACAATAACCTCCATGCTTATTAATATACTTATAATCTTAACACTATGAGCAAGTTATTTCAACATATTCTATAGAGAACAGAACTTAGACATGTAATAAGTTGAGTATATTTAAGTACAAAATATAGAATACCACTTATTTTGATGCCTTATAAATCATATGGATCATCATATCTATAACGATTGATATCATAAATAATCTCTATGTCTTTATCTATAATAAATTTAGTTCGTTTCAAATCATAAGGTACGTCGTAACGCGTATGATATGAAATAGATTCTACACGACCAGTGCGAACCGCATTATCGGATCCAAATGGAACTTTTACAATATCCCCTTCATATATATCATTTCTATCAGTACGATAATAAAATTCCTGGTTTATCTTAAAAATATATACTGAACAATACGTATAAATCCTTCTATCAGATGTATGATTTGATTGTAAAAACTCTTGTAAAGATTTATCTCTTGTATGAGCATGTATAAAATTAATTAGATTTTTATACCAAGTGGGCACATACTGATCAGTTACATTCCCTATAAACAATGTATCTTCTTTATGCGCCCATTTAATACGTACTGTTACTATACCACCACGAGCAGGTTCTCTATCAAGGTCATGACTTTCACTAAGACTAAAAGAATCTAGACTATATAGCGTTTCGCCAATGTGAAAGTCAATATCTTGCTTCAATTGATGAATCATTTGATTATCTACATACTCGCTATGACTATGGCTAGAGTGACCAAATTGCTTACTATTACAATCAATGGAAATAGACGGCTCATTCCAATTAAAATTCAATGTATTTACGTCACCATATTCTTGGTACATATTTTTTTGCACTTCAATATGAATCTCTTGAATTCTATCTTTTTCTCGATTTCCATCAAATAAAAGTAATGTAG
>JAWERH010000339.1:0-1134 GCA_032482215.1 Veillonella sp.
TTCATCATCGTTATGAACAACTTCAACGGCAACTACGTCACCTGTTTTGTTCGTAATCTTGAAGTTCTTAGAGCCTTTACCGCCGCGTTTTTGCAATGTGTAAGCTTCCGCATCATTGCGTTTACCAAATCCTTCTTCGGAGATAGTAAACACTTGTGCTTCGCTTTCATCAGCATTAATAACACCAGCACCTACAACCACGTCGCCTGCATTGAGTTTAATGCCCCGCACGCCATGAGCCGCACGTTTCATAAGGCGTACATCGCTTTCACTGAAACGAATAGCGATACCCAATTTAGTACCAATCAAGATATCTTGGTCACCAGTCGTTACGTTGACGGAAATCAAGTGATCCCCTTCGTCGAGGTTGATAGCGTTGAGACCAGAACGACGGATGTTGCGGTATTCTTCGATAGCTGTACGTTTTACAACGCCAAACTCAGTTACCATGAATAAGTTTACATCTTCTTGAACGCGTTCAAGGTCAATCATAGTCGTAACGGATTCGCCTACAGCTAATGGCAATACGTTAACCATGGCAGTACCGCGAGAATTACGGGAACCTGCTTCTGGCACTTCGTATGCTTTGAGGCGGTATGTACGGCCTGTGGACGTGAAGAATAACAATGTATTATGCGTACGAACATGCATAATTTGTGTTACATAATCGTCTTCCTTCGTCTTCATGCCGATAACGCCAGCGCCACCTTTATGTTGGTTGCGATATACGTTCGCGTTCATCCGTTTGATATAACCTTGTTTAGTCAAGGTAATAACCATCTCTTCGTCAGCGATGAGGTCCTCTACATCAAGGTCGGACGTATCGATTGTGATTTCAGAACGACGAGGGTCGCCGTATTTCTTCTTCATATCATCCAGTTCGTCTTTGATGATTTGACGTTGACGCGCTTCGCTAGCCAAGATAGCTTTCAAGTCTTCGATTAATGCCAACAATTCCTTGTATTCGTCTTCGATTTTCTCGCGTTCCAAACCTGTTAAACGGCGTAAACGCATGTCTAGGATGGCTACTGCTTGTTTTTCTGAAAGCCCGAATTTTTGCATCAATGCGTTACGTGCGATTTCGTCAGTTTGAGAACTGCGGATTGTAGCGATAACTTCATCGATGTGGTCGAG
>JAWERH010000340.1:0-1130 GCA_032482215.1 Veillonella sp.
GCTCATAACGCGAGCACCACCTTCGCCTACCTTGATATCAGGTACTACGAAAGTTTCGCCAAATCTACGGTTAAAACGCTCTGCCAAATTACGAGTCAATTCAAGATGTTGTTTTTGGTCCTCACCTACTGGAACATAGTTAGTACCATATAACAAAATATCTGCCGCCATCAATGGTGGATACGTAAGCAACGCTGTAGGAATAGAGTCACCTTGCTTTTGAGACTTATCTTTGTACTGTGTCATACGCTCTAATTCGCCAACATAGCTGATAGACTGCATAACCCAACCGAGTTTAACGTGCTCAGGCACTTCGGATTGCACAAATAATGTTACCTTTTTAGGATCGAGGCCAACAGCGAGGTATAAGGCAGCCAAATTACGAGTATTTTGAAATAACTCTTTTGGATCTTGCGGTACAGTGATTGCATGTTGGTTAACGATGCAATAATAACATTCATCAGTATCTTGATAATCTAAGAAATTACGTAAAGCCCCCAAATAGTTACCAAGTGTTAACTCCCCACTTGGTTGGATGCCGGAAAATATAACTGCCATAATAGTCTCCCTATATTGAAATAAACCAACAGTGCCTAAGCACTGTTGGTTATATATATTATTCTACGGTTACAGATTTAGCCAAGTTACGTGGTTTATCTACATCTGCGCCGCGAGTAATCGCTGCGTAGTACGCCAATAATTGCAATGGTACCACCGCAAGGATTGGAGCAATGAATTTATTTGCACGAGGCACATAGATTGTATGGTCTACGTGTTTAGATAATTCTTCGTCACCTTTCATGCCAATACCGATTACAACAGCTTCACGAGCTTTTACTTCACGGATGTTGCTGATCATCTTATCGTACACATCTTCTTGTGTAGCCAATGCGATAACAGGTACGCCTTCTTCGATAAGAGCCAATGTACCATGTTTCAACTCGCCACCAGCATATGCTTCAGCATGAATGTAAGAAATTTCTTTCAATTTCAAAGCACCTTCCATCGCTACTGCGTAGTCGATAGCACGCCCCAAGAAGAACGCATCAGATTTGAAGCCATAATGTTTTGCAAAGGCTTTCATATCTTCGTCTACTTCAAAGATTTCATGAATCAATGTAGGCAAGCTT
>JAWERH010000341.1:0-1125 GCA_032482215.1 Veillonella sp.
TTGTCCTAATGATTGTACTAAGGAGGTGCAGATAATGGCAGTACCTAAGCGTAGATTGTCTAAATGCCGTCGCGATCGCCGTCGTGCTAATTGGAAATTAGAAGCTCCTGGTTATGTAGCATGTCCACAATGCCACGAACCTAAGATGCCTCATCGTGTTTGCCCTACATGTGGTCACTATAAAGGTGAGCAAGTAGTAGCTAATGCTTAATATGTGAGCGGAAAAAAGACGCCTACTGTAGTAGTAGGCGTCTTTTTTGTATGCTTTTGTATACTTTTAGTAATATATATAACTTAATATACTTCATATGCATTAGTCAGTGCCATTATTTTATAGTAATATAAAACTGTAGAGTAGTGGCATTTTTTATACTTTTATAAACAAAACGATACTTAAATATAAAATAATATCTATATTTAGTATATATGAGGAAAATCTGTTACTATATGTATGAAAAGCCTTGCCAATAGGGGAATTATTGTATATACTTAGGATGTAATATTAATACTAGGTCATAAAAGGTGGTCCCATGAGTCGGTTAAAGAAGCAAGAGCGCCAAAAGCAGTTACAAGAAAAACTGAATATTACGCCATTTCTTACTGATGAAGAATTGGCAACACACTTTAATGTAAGTGTGCCAACTATTCGTCTTGATCGACTAGAGTTGGGGATTCCTGAATTGCGTGAACGCATACGCGTCATGGCTACAGGTCAATCACAAGAAACGGTAGAACATGTACCGTACGAAGTGGTTGGCGAATTGATTGATGTCACGGAAGGGCAACAAGCATTATCGATGTTGCGTACTACTGCAGACATGGAAGATCGATTTGGATATGTAGAGCCACAGTATTTATATGCTCAAGCGAATTCCCTCGCAAAGGTAGTCATGGGGACTACTGTTTGTTCTGCGGAGGTTGGAAATATAAAATATAAGAATCCAGTAGGAGCTGGTACTAATTTGGTGGCAAAAGCAGAAATTGTGCGTCGCCGTGGTAATAAGTTCTTTATTTGGGTCATTATAAGAGATAAAATAAAAGAAGTATTTCGCGCAAAATTTATTATGGAATCCGTAGAGAATAGGGTGTAGATTATGAAAATTGCAATAGACGCCATGGGTGGCG
>JAWERH010000342.1:0-1119 GCA_032482215.1 Veillonella sp.
ACGGCCCAATTTAAGCAAACGTTCAGTTTTATCTGCTAAGTTACCAAGACCTTCTTGGAATACGATTTTAGTCAAACCATCTTGACGGTCGATAAGAGGCTTCTTACGGTCTTCATTGAAGAAGAATTTCGCATCATCAAGACGTGCGCGCAATACGCGTTCATTACCCGCTTGAACTACTTCGATGGAATGATCGGAGCCGTTACGAACTGTTAAGAACATTGGCAATAATTTGCCGTCTTGGTCAACCAATGGGAAGTAGCGTTGATGGTCTTTCATAGGTGTAATGATAGCTGCATCTGGAAGCGCCAAGTAAGACTCTTCAAAGCCACCACACAATGCTGTAGGCCATTCAACAAGATAGTTAATTTCTTCTAACAAATCATCATCCCAAACGATGGATGCATTTTTAGAAGCTGCTATATCATGTAATTGTTTAGAAATCAATTCACGACGCGCATCTTGATCAACCATAACAAAGTTTTCTTTTAATGTGTCTACATAGGATGCTGCATTCTTAATAGTGATTTCATCAGCACCTAAGAAACGATGACCACGTGTTACATTACCGGATTTTACAGTAGCAAATTCTACAGGAATGACTTCTTCATCAAGTAATGCTACAAGCCAACGTACAGGACGTACAAACTTAGCATCTAAATTGCCCCAATGCATGGATTTAGGGAAGTTAAGACCTGTAATCAATTGTGGCAACATGTCTGTGACGATATCTTTTGCAGGTACGCCTGCCGTCTTAGTTTCAGCGTAAATATAGCCATCTTCTACAACGAGATCAGCTACATCAAGACCTTTACCACGAGCAAAGCCGATAGCTGCTTTTGTAGGATTGCCATCAGCATCATAGGCGATAGATGCGGAAGGACCTTTGTGACGTTCGCTGATTTCAGCAGATGTGTCAGCGAGACCTTTCACGATAAGAGCCAAACGGCGTGGTGTACCGTATGTTGCGATGCTTTCAAAAGGAAGATGGGCATCATTTAATTTTGTTTCAGCCAATGTTTTCAATTGACCTAAGATATTTGGCATAAAGCCGGCAGGAATTTCTTCTGCACCGATTTCAAATAATAAATCCTTTGCCATCTTATTTATCTCCTTTCA
>JAWERH010000343.1:0-1118 GCA_032482215.1 Veillonella sp.
CAGGTAACATTCATCCTATCGATGCGCGGCCTATAACAATTCAGAACTATAGCGGTTATGTGAATGCTATTTATAAATCTGGCGTACCAGCAAGCGAAGCTGGAAAAGGGCAAATTATCGTTGAACATGCGGCGGATAATAGCCATATTACAATGAAAGGCGACCATTCCGGTAATACCATCGACGATGCAAGCTACAAAAAGGATATTCAAACATTAGCTGAGAAATTACAATACACAGGTAATGATAAGAAGCTTAGCACAACAGTTCAAATCAATGAAGGTGTTACTACACCTGGTGCTGTTGCAGACCTAGGGGCAGATCATTTTGATGCTCAAGGTCATCTCATTGTAGACGATACAACAAAGGTTACTCGGGATAGTGAGTCATCCTTGGTGAGTGGTTCAAAATCAGCTCTTACATCGACAGTTATGGCATGGAAAAATAATACGAATGATTTACAACGCCGTTTAGGTGATCTTCGTCTAGCTAATACAGATAAAGGCGTATGGGCTAAATATATAGGTGGTAAATCTAAGATTACAGATGGTGCTGATGCACATATGACATACAATGGCGTACAAATCGGGTATGATCATAAAGCCTCCAATGGCTGGATTTTTGGCGGTGCCCTAGATTACAGCACATCTAGTAACTCTTATGCCAACGGCAGTGGCGACGGTAAGCTTGGCGGTATAGCGTTATATGGTACAAAGCAACACGATGATGGTCGGTATATTGATATCATCGCTCGTGGTAATAGATTATCCAACGACTATAGCCTTAACTCAATTAGTGGCCAACGTTTGAATGGTAACTACCATACATTTGGTACATCCTTGAGTGCTGAATATGGCAAACGTATTAAAAAACAAAATGGTTTCTATATCGACCCTAGTGTAGAATTCATATTAGGTCGTTTAAATGGTGTATCCTATGATGCAACTATTGCAGGCGGCGGATCCATGCATGTGAAATCTGATGCTGTAAACTCTGCGGTAGGTAGACTTGGTATTGGTATTGGTAAAGAAACAGAAAAATCTAATATCTTTGCAAAACTAGCACTAGCTCATGAATTCTCTGGTAAGGTAAATACTACATATTCTGCACCAGGTAAT
>JAWERH010000344.1:0-1118 GCA_032482215.1 Veillonella sp.
GTCCCCCCCATTTTAGCTTCACCAGGGATAACATTCCATTCAGATCCAGAGTGAATATTACCAATAGTGAGTACAAGAGAATCTAAGGCACTCACATTACGAGATACTACGGTTTGCAAGTTCATAACGATAGCACTAGCTACTACAATGGCATCAATCGCTTGATGTGGCTGTGCACCATGGCCTTGTTTGCCTTTTACATTAATAGTAATCTGACTACTTGCAGCCATACGAGGACCTTCTTCTACAGATATGAGTCCTGCTGGTAAATCAATCCATACATGGCCACCAAAGATAGCATCTATCTTATCATACCAATCACCAAATTTGATGAAATCTGGTGCACCCGCTCCTGTCTCCTCAGCAGGTTGAAAGGCTAAATATACGTCGCCTTCGATGCGATCTTTCATAGACATTAACATCTTTGCAGCGCCTAACAAAATAGCCATATGACCATCGTGACCACAGGCGTGCATTTTGCCTTCAGTGTCTGATTTATAGTCTACTGTATTATGTTCGTGAACAGGCAATGCATCAATATCAGCGCGCAAAGCAATGGCTTTACCAGGTTTATCACCGTGGATGATACCAATCAAGCCGATGCCACGCTCTGTATCTACATGAACCTCTACGCCCATAGATTCTAATTCTTTAGCTAGTGTCTTAGTTGTTTCAAATTCTTCATTACTCAGCTCTGGATGTTTATGAAAA
Organism: Veillonella sp.; assembly: GCA_032482215.1. Classification (GTDB taxonomy): domain Bacteria; phylum Bacillota; class Negativicutes; order Veillonellales; family Veillonellaceae; genus Veillonella. The sequence continues at coordinate 712 of JAWERH010000344.1, forward strand.
TATCTACGCCACTCTTGAACGTAGTCTTTATATTGTTCTATTAAATCGCGACTATGCATGGTATCGCCTCCTTATAAAATCCCATAATCAAGGGGAATAACAGGGTAAAAGTAAAAGAAAACGACAGGCAGCGCCATGTCGTTTTCTTTATGTCTTATCGGTTGCGCAATACTGCTTGTACCGCTAAGGATACAACAGCTGTTGCAACTGCCACAGCAGCCGTAATTTTTGCTGTTGTGAAAAGTTCTTCTTTTGTAGGTTTTGCTTTTGTAGCAATATCTAATGTTTTTGCTACAGCAGGAACCAATACTTCGTTACGTAAGGATTCTGTATTCATATTTACTCCTCCAATATAGACTGTTTCTTCTAGGGTAACACGAATGAGAACTAAAGTCTATATATTCATC
>JAWERH010000345.1:0-1116 GCA_032482215.1 Veillonella sp.
ATTTCTACAAGGCCCATTTTGGAGAAGGAGAATACAGGTGCTTTTACAGCTACATATGGTTTATTAGGTACAAGACCGAGTGGCAAGCCCAAATCTTTTAAGCTTTCACCAAGAGCAATGCGTGTTGCACATTCTACCATATTGATGCCTGTAACCTTAGAAATGAATGGTACAGTACGGCTAGAACGAGGGTTAACTTCGATTACGTTAAGTTCACCATCAGCCACGATATATTGGATGTTAAGTACACCTTTAACATTAAGGCCTACTGCAATACGACGTGTATAGTCAACGATTTGATCAATCAATTCTTGGCTCAAATGTTGAGCTGGGTAAACGGCCATGGAGTCACCAGAGTGAACACCAGCACGTTCGATTTGTTCCATAATACCAGGAATACATACGTCAGTACCATCGGAAATAGCATCAACCTCTACCTCCATACCAACCATATAACGGTCGATAAGAACAGGATGTTCCTTGGAGGCTACTACAGCTTCCTTCATGTATACATCGAGCTCTTTATCGTTGTATACGATTTCCATAGCACGACCGCCCAATACATAAGAAGGACGAACGATTAATGGATATTTCAAGTTTTTAGCAGCCGCTTGTGCTTCTTCATCAGAGGTTACAAGAGCGCCTACTGGACGAGGAATACCAAGTTTTGCCAATAATTCATCAAAACGTTCACGGTCTTCTGCCATGTCGATGCTATCTACGGATGTACCGAGAATTTTTACACCGCGCTTAGCCAATGGACCCGCCAAGTTGATAGCTGTTTGACCACCAAATTGAGCAATAACGCCAGCTGGTTTTTCTTTATTAATGATTTCCATTACATCGTCCACAGTTAATGGTTCGAAGTACAAGGAATCAGAAATATCAAAGTCAGTAGACACTGTTTCTGGGTTATTGTTAATCATAATAGATTGGTAACCCGCTTTACGAAGTGCCCAAGAGGAATGTACGGAGCAGTAGTCAAACTCTACGCCTTGACCGATACGAATTGGACCGGAACCAAGTACTACAACGGATTTTTCACCTAGTGGTTTAACTTCGTCTTCTTGTGCATAAGCACTGTAGTAGTACGGTGTTTTAGATTCGAATTCGGCA
>JAWERH010000346.1:0-2420 GCA_032482215.1 Veillonella sp.
TCCAAATATTAACGTTTGGAGAATTGGCTTGCTTTGCGGGCTTTTTTAAGACCGTATTTTTTACGTTCTTTCATACGTGGGTCACGAGTCAAGAAGCCAGCTTTTTTCAAAGATTGACGAAGTTCGCCATCTACGTCCAATAACGCACGGGAGATACCGTGACGAATTGCACCAGCTTGACCGGAAGGACCGCCACCAGCTACAGTTGCGATTACATCGTATTGTTCAACTGTGTTAGTCAAGTTCAAAGGTTGTTTTACGATCAATTCCAAAGTTTGGCGACCGAAATAATCATTAAGTTCACGTTTGTTAACAGTGATTTTACCTGTGCCCGGTACCAGACGAACTCTAGCAACGGAAGATTTTCTACGACCAGTGCCGTAATATTGTGCTACTGCCATTATATGTTCCTCCCTCTAGATTATCGTACGGAAATTTCTAATACTTCTGGTTTTTGAGCTGCATGTGGATGCTCAGGACCAGCGTATACGTTTAATTTACGGTATTGTTGTGCACCCAATTTATTTTTTGGAAGCATACCACGAACTGCCATTTCAACAACACGTTCAGGTTGTTTTTCAAGCATCATGGACAATTTAGTGAAACGGGAACCACCTGGGTAACCAGAGTGACGGAAGTATTCCTTTTGTTCCAATTTTTTACCAGTTACGCGAATTTTTTCTGCGTTTACAACGATCACATGGTCACCAGTGTCTACGTGTGGTGTGAAAGTTGGTTTATTTTTGCCCCGAAGAACTTTTGCAACTTCGGCAGCAAGGCGTCCTAAAGTTTTACCTTCAGCGTCAACAACATACCATTTCCGTTCGATTGTGTTCGGATTGGCCATAAATGTAGTTTTCATGCTGCATATCCTCCTAATAACGTCATAATTCTACCAAAATCAGCTTGTCCTTTGCTTCCGGGGCTAATGGAAACACGACTAAAGCTTACTCAAAATAGTATACAGATTTTTTTGCCTTAAATCCTATCTATTTACGAGCCCCATGGATTGACTACAATATCCTATTCATACATTCCAGTTTTAGGATTCCAATAACCTGTTTCTAATGTTATATCCTTCTCTACACCACTATTACTTACTATCGTCACAATCTCTTTTTCTTTTGCCTCAATATTATTAGAAATATTAAAAGTATTAGTATCCTTTATAAACTTAATCTTTTGTCCATTGACCTTTACAATTAAATCTCCAACTTTTAATCCAGCTTTTTCAGCAGGACTATTAGGATCGATTTTTTCAATTGGATATCCTTTCTTACCTTTTGTACGACTAAGAGTGTATCCATTTGTATATCCGCCATCAAAATGTAGTTTGATTTTATTTAAAATTATTCTTTCTGATTCATCAGTGCTTGTTCTTTCAACACCAAAGCCACCTTTTTGTAGACTATATAGCTCAGCATTCTCAGAATAAGATACCTCACTACCTAAATGCTTTAAAGATGTAGATATAGAAAAATATGTATAGCGATTTGTTTTTACAGAAGCTTCACCAAACAATCCCACTCTTAACTTTTTCGCTGAGTTAAATACTATCATTTCAGAACTATCGCTACCTTTTTGTAATGCATTAACTCCCTGCTGAGGAATTAAAGTAACTGTCGAATTTGGATGTCTCAACTCTTTGTTTATTAAAATATATGATTTAATTTCCATTGGTGTTGCATTATTGATTTGAATCGATGCAGCTATTGCAGTAGATAGAGAAAATAATATTAATAGACCTGTACATAAAGCCCATTTTTTTAATCTAGATATTACCATAATTAGCCCTTTTTTAATAATACAATATATAGAAATACCCGCAGTGCATAGCACTGCGGGCAATAGCGCCAAATTATTTGGAGTACAATTCGACGATAAGTGTTTCGTTAACTTCGATAGGAAGTTCTTCACGTTGAGGAAGACGAGTGAAAGTAGCTTTGAAAGTTCTTGGAAATTAGTTTTGAACATTTCGTTGTCGCGGGAAGCTTCACGAAGTTCAATAACGTCACCTGGTTTGCAAGAGTAGGATGGAATGTCTACGCGACGACCATTTACCAAAATGTGGCCATGGTTTACCATTTGACGAGCTTGACGAATGGAGTTACCGAAGCCGATGCGATATACAAGGTTATCAAGACGTTGTTCCAAAAGGATCAACATGTTTTCACCTGTAACACCTTGCATTTTTTTCGCTTTATCATAATAGCGTACGAACTGGCGTTCTAGCAAGTTGTAGTAAGCTTTAACTTTTTGTTTTTCTAATAATTGTGTGCCATACTCAGACATTTTTTTCTGACGTTGGTCTTTTTTGACGCGATTCAAGGCTTTTGCGTGACCGAATACGTTCACACCAAAGCGACGACAAAGTTTGAATCGAGCCTCTCTTCTCGTTGCCATGTGATTATCACCTCATA
>JAWERH010000347.1:0-2103 GCA_032482215.1 Veillonella sp.
GATATCAAGTGGTTCGGATACGATTTCAATGTCTTTGAAGTCGTTTTCGAAGTGAGCAACCATTGTTTTCATTGCAGCAGATGCCCAAGAGTGGTTACCTATGATGGATACCTTGTGGTTTTGGAAGTTAAGCGCTTTCAATTCATGAATGAAGTTTTCCATAGTAAGGTATAGGTTCAAATTGTATGTAGGTGCAATTGTTACCAAGTTAGTGTATTTCCAAGCATCAGCGATGATGTAGGAAGCATTAGTTTTGGAAACATCATAAATTTTAATATCTGTCACACCGCGTTTGGACAATTGTTTTGCCAATTGTTGTGCAATAGCACGAGTGTTGCCGTACATGGAACCAAAGGCAATAACTACACCTTTTTGTTCAGCTGTGTAGCTGGACCAGTGTAAGTATTTGTGCAAGATATAATGGATAGATTCAGGTGTACGCCAGATTGGACCATGAAGTGGAGCAATGCGTTTAATATCAAGACCAGAAACTTTGCGAATTGCATTTTGTACTTGAGGGCCGTATTTACCAACGATGTTTGTGTAGTAACGACGAGCTTCTTCTTCGTATGTAGCAACGTAATCAGTTTGGTCAGCAAAGATGTTACCGTTAACTGTACCGAATGTACCGAAAGCATCTGCAGAGAATAATGTGCCTGTAGATTTTTCATAAGTACAAGTTACTTCTGGCCAGTGAACCATTGGCATAGTGTAGGAAACAAGTGTATGTTTACCAAGGCAAATTTCGTCGCCTTCTTTTACAGTGTAATATTGGTCTGGTTTTGGAGAATTGTAGAATTGCTCGAACATGCGGAATGTTGTAGCATTACCAACCATTTTACAGTTAGGGTAGCGTTCCAATGTTTCCAACAATGTTTGGCAATGGTCTGGTTCCATATGGTTTACGATGATGTAATCAAGGTCGCGACCATTCAAAAGATGAGTCAAGTTGTCAAAGTATTCTTCGCGAATTTCAGCATCTACAGAGTCCACAACACAAGTTTTTTCATCATCGATGAAATAGCTATTATAGCTAACACCATTTGGAATAGGGAATAAGTTTTCGAAACGTTCAGTAGTCCAGTCATTATCTCATGTTCGTAAATATATCATCAACTTATAATACTAATATTTTCGAAAAAAATCAATATTGAAAAGCCTACCCCAAGGAGTAGGCTTTCACATGAAAGAATAGTCATAAATTATTTAAAGTATTTTACACCAGATGTAAAGATTGGCATTTCTAATTGGCCAGGAATATTTTTGCTAATTCCTGTGCCACAGCGTTCGGAGTGTGCCATTTTACCAAATACGCGACCATCAGGACTATAAATACCTTCAATAGCAGCTACAGATTGGTTAGGGTTGAAGCGGCTATCCATGGATGCAATACCATCAAAGTCTACATATTGTGTAGCAATTTGACCAGTTTTATTGAATTCCAATACTTGTTGAGGGGATGCGATGAAGCGACCTTCACCGTGAGAGATAGGTACAGTGTAGATTTCGCCTGCTTTAGCATCGCTCATCCAAGGGGATTTTGTAGAAATAACTTTAGTGTTAACCATACGAGACAAGTGACGACCAATTGTGTTGTACGTCAAAGTAGAATGGTCAGCAGTTAAGGTTTCAATATGACCACCTGGCAACAAGCCTAATTTGATAAGTGCTTGGAAGCCGTTACAAATACCAAGTACAAGGCCATCTTGTTTGTACAAGAGATTTTCTAAACCTTCTGCTAGGTATGGATTGCGGAATAGGGTAGCCATAAATTTGCCAGAACCATCTGGTTCATCGCCAGCACTGAAACCACCAGGGAACATAAGAATTTGAGATTCTGCTAATTTAGCTTTGATTACGTCGATAGATTCTTTTAATTGTTCTGGTGTTTGGTTTCGAATTACTACAATATCTGTTTCGGCCCCAGCTCGTTCGAAGGCACGAGCCGCATCAAATTCGCAGTTTGTACCAGGGAATACGGGAATGAGAACTTTAGGTTTTGCGCCTAAGGATGTACTGCGAGGTTTAGCGTGTTGATCATGGATGTACGCTACTGCTTCTCCAGAGCCATTTGGAGCATGCATAGGGAATATATCGTTGAGT
>JAWERH010000348.1:0-1087 GCA_032482215.1 Veillonella sp.
GATAATATCTTGAAGATCTTTATATTTTTGCAATACTTCTTGCACGCCACGCGCTACTTCATAGTGTTCTTCACCAAGTACATGTGGGTCCAAAATACGACTAGTAGAATCGAGTGGATCTACAGCTGGATAAATGCCAAGTTCTGCAATGGAACGAGACAATACTGTTGTTGCATCCAAGTGAGCAAATGTTGCTGCTGGAGCAGGGTCAGTCAAGTCATCGGCTGGTACGTATACAGCTTGTACGGAAGTAATGGAACCTTCTTTTGTAGATGTAATACGTTCTTGTAATGCACCTACGTCATTAGCCAATGTAGGTTGGTAACCTACGGCAGATGGCATACGACCTAAGAGGGCAGATACTTCGGAACCCGCTTGAATAAAGCGGAAGATATTATCGATAAACAAGAGCACGTCTTGTTTCTTCACATCACGGAAATACTCAGCCATTGTAAGGCCTGTAAGACCTACGCGCATACGAGCCCCAGGTGGCTCATTCATTTGGCCATATACGAGGGCCGTTTTATTGATAACGCCGGATTCTTTCATTTCATTCCACAAGTCGTTACCTTCACGAGTACGTTCGCCTACGCCGGAGAATACGGAGTAACCACCGTGCTCTGTAGCAACATTGTGAATCAATTCCATGATTAATACGGTTTTACCTACGCCGGCACCACCGAAGAGGCCAATTTTACCACCTTTTACGTATGGAGCGATAAGGTCAACAACCTTAATACCTGTTTCCAAGATTTGTGTATCTGGAGAAAGATCATCAAATTTAGGTGCTGGACGATGAATAGGCCATTTTTCGTCAGCTACAACTGGAGCTGGATCATGGTCTACAGTTTCACCCAATACGTTAAAGATACGCCCCAATACACCTTCACCTACAGGAACGGCAATTGCAGCACCAGTATCTTCAGCATCCATATTACGGGTCATACCGTCAGTAGAGCTCATTGCAACGCAACGTACAGTATCATCACCTAAGTGTTGCATAACCTCTACTACAATTTTTTGTCTATCATGTGCCTTATGATCATGGTAGATGTTGATGGCGTTGTAGATGCTTGGCAAATGACCA
>JAWERH010000349.1:0-1087 GCA_032482215.1 Veillonella sp.
GGACAAACGATCAGTTACGCCAGATTCACGGAACAAGTTACCTAACATCAACATACCTAAAAGGGATGTAATGGAAGGAAGCAATAAGGAAATGAAGATTGTTGCAACGATTGGGAATACGATTTTTTCAAAACGTGTAACATCACGCAATTGCTCCATAACAATTTCACGTTCTTTTTGCGTAGTGAATAATTTCATTACAGGTGGTTGAATCAACGGTACCAAGGACATATAGGAATATGCGGCAACCGCGATAGCACCCAATAAATGAGGAGCTAGTTTAGTAGCTAAGTAGATAGATGTAGGACCGTCTGCACCACCGATAATGCCAATAGCTGCAGCTTCTTGAGCTGTAAAGCCGAGCATCATAGCGCCACCTAACGCAACGAATACGCCGATTTGTGCAGCAGCACCTAACAACAATGTTTTAGGGTTAGCAATAAGCGGACCAAAGTCAGTCATTGCACCTACACCAAGGAAAATTAAAGGTGGGAAGATTTCTTGAGAGATACCAGCACTAATAAGCGCCATAACGCCTTCTTCAAAGCCGTTACGAGGGATATTAGCAAGTACACAACCAAACGCAATCGGACCCAACAATAATGGTTCAAACTCTCTAGCAAATGCTAAATACAATAGGATCAAACCTACAAGAATCATAATAGCATTGCCTGTTGTAAATGCGAGGAACCCGCTATCATTTATAACAGATTGAATCGCAACAGCAAAAGCCTCCATATGCGTTCCCCTTTCACAAATATAAAATTGTTATATGACGCGGCGCAGCCGCGCCATAAGACAACACTTGGTATTAGCCAAGAACAACCATATCGTCGCCAGTGGATACAGTTTGGTTAGCAGCTACGCGAACTTCTGCAACTACAGCATCATGAGGAGCTGCGATTTCGTTTTGCATTTTCATAGCTTCAAGAATCAACAAAGTTTCGCCTTTTTTAACTGCTTGACCAGCGGATACTGCTACAGATAGGATTTTACCAGGCATTGGAGCTTTTACAGTTTCAGCACCTGCTGGAACTGGAGCTGCTGCTGCAGCTGGAGCTGGAGCTGGTGCAGGAGCTGCTTTAGG
>JAWERH010000350.1:0-1077 GCA_032482215.1 Veillonella sp.
ATCGGGTGCAGAGGTGAGTTCTGTACAGCATATAATAGCAAGTAGTTAAAGGTGTAACACACCGTGGAGGATAGTTATGAATTGGAAAAAAATGATGGCCGTTGGCCTTGCAGCAGTATCTATGATGGTATTTGTAACGGGTTGTGGTAGCGATACTAAAACCGCTAATACAGAATTACCTAAAAAAATCGTTATCGGCTTAGATGATAGCTTCCCTCCAATGGGCTTTAAAGATGATAAAGGCGAAATCGTAGGTTTAGATATCGATATGGCTAAAGAAGCAGCTAAACGCGCTGGTATGGAGGTAGAGTTCAAAGCTATCGACTGGTCCAGTAAAGAAGCCGAGTTGAAATCTAAAAAAATCGACGCTTTATGGAATGGCTTAACAGTATCTCCTGAACGTGAGAAAAATATTTTGTTCTCCAATCCATACATGAAGGATAAACAATACATCGTTGTTCGTAATGATGATGACTCCATCAAATCCAAAGCTGATTTAGCAGGTAAAGTAGTAGGTGTTCAACAAGCTAGTACTGGTGAATCTGCATTACAAAATGATCCAAGCGGTAAAACTGTGAAAGAAACAAAATCTTATGCTGACTTCGTAAGTGCTTTCATGGATCTTGGTATTGGTCGTGTTGATGCAGTTATCGCCGATGGTGTTATCGCTCGTTACCTCATGACAAAAGAACCTGGTAAATACAAAATCGTAGACGGTACTGATTACGGTGTTGACAACTTCGCTGTTGGTTTCCGTAAAGATGACACTGCATTACGTGATAATATCAATGGTATCTTAGCGGACATGAAAAAAGATGGTACTGCTGATAAAATCGTTGAAAAATGGTTGGGCTCTAGCGCAGACCTAGATAAGAGCGATGCTAAATAGTACAATTCGTGATATACTAATAGTACTATGGTCAGTATGTACAACAGATAATTAAAGAACGAAATGTACACTAGAGAAGAGGCCAGATGCCTCTTCTCTAGTCGTGTTTTGAAGGAGTATTCCATGTTAGATTATTTATTGCAGATTATCCCAACCATCGCTGATGGTTTAAAGGTAACCGTATCGCT
>JAWERH010000351.1:0-2070 GCA_032482215.1 Veillonella sp.
GACGACATCCAATTCAAAAAAATCGTATATGATATGCGCTTTGAAGTAGCCAGTGCAAAATACGGCATCTTCAGCGACTTCTACGTTGGTACCATCATCGACGATGCACTACTAGAAGAAATCTTTGGATAATAAAAGAGCCTGCTCCAGCAGGCTCTTTTATTATTTAATTCATATATATAGATAAATAACTGCTTATTGTATCGTATATTTGTTCAGATTATAATACTATTAAGGTAGTCAGCGAGGTTGGGTCTCTCTTCGTTATAGAAGGGGGTGAGCTTATGAGTGACTTTGAACTTATTACAGTTATCATTGGAATATTAACATTAGTTGTTTCCTTTGGTGCACTTATAGCGCTTATTTGCCTCACAAAAAGCAAATAGCCCTCCGTTACCAAGTGTAATTAGCTAAACAGAAAGGCCATTTCCTATATGTTTTGTTTTTGAGATGCGCCTGACGTTCCTACTCGTCTGACTATCTATTTATATTATAGAGATAAAGATATATATCGTCAAATTAGAATGAATGGACTGCTTGGCAGTCCATTTTTCTTTCCTTAAAATGAATGCTATAATTTTGAACAGAAAATTTGGTGTTCGTACTGTACTGCGTAAAATATAATTCACTATGTTTGAGTAGCTTATCCATAACTATATTTTCATAAAAGAAAACCCCGCATTGATCCGACTTACGAGGTCAAGGCCCTAGGCCGCAGACCTGATAAGTATGGAGGAGAGATGCGGGGTTTCTTTTATCACTTAGTTAAGAAAAGTGAATTATATTTTGTAGTATGCTGATGTGAACGTAAATTTTCTGTTCCAGAAAATTATACGTTCATGTTTGCACTTTTACGCACATAGAACCAGTAGCACACAGCTACTGTTACCAGGTTGAACACAAGTAATGCAACGAAAGCTGGGTAGATACTACCGAATGTAGTATATGTGAAACCGAAGATTTTAGGTGTAATAAAGGCACCGTATGCAGCTACGGCAGCAACGAAACCTGTAATTAAAGAGGAAAGCAATGGATTGCCAAATACGTGAGGAATCATACGGAATGTAGCACCAGTTACGAATGTCAACACGGACATAGCAAAGAAGAATGGGAAGTTGTGCATATCTACGCCAACTGCAATTAGCGCTGTTGTTGCACATAGACCGAGAAGGCTTACAAAGGTAACTTTTGTACCGCTGTTAATTTTGTCTGCTAACCAACCACCTACAGGGCGAAGTGCACCTGATACAAGAGGACCAACAAATGCGATAGACGCAAATGGAACTTCAGGGAATTCTTTACCTACTAATAAGCCAAGTGCTGCCGCATAACCAGAGGCAATGTAAGTGCCCAAGTGTGTTTGTTCCCAAAGATTTGTACAAGATTTTTAGGATTTGGTTTTTCTAGTGGTAAGTTATCCATGAAACGTGTCATAAGTGCAAGGATAACAACAAGTGGTACAATCCACATGAAAGCCGCATTGGCAAGGTATACTGCGTTACCTTTGATGATAGCTGGTGTTACACCAAATACGCTACCTAATGCAGCAGAACCCATAGCGAATGGAGCCAAGAAGTAGATTACAGAAATACCAAGGTTACCAACGCCGCCGTTGATACCAAGAGCAGTACCTTTTTCGGATTTAGGGAAGAAGTTGCCAATGTACGCCATGGAGGACGAGAAGTTGCCACCCGCTAAACCGATGAGGGCAGTTAAGATCATGAATGTCGTATAAGAAGTTGTTGTATCTTGAACGGCAAAGCCGAGCCATACAACAGGAACTAATAGAATAAGTGTGGAAATAAATGTCCAGTTTTTACCACCGATTAAGGCTGGCATGTAGGTATATACAAAACGTAATGTAGCACCTACAAGACCTGGTAATGCGGCTAATGTAAATAATTGATCGGTTGTGAAATTAAAGCCTGCGCCGTTGAGTTGCGCTGCAATGGTTGCCCACAAGTACCATACACAGAATGAAAGGGTTAATGCGATTGTGGATATAACCAAGTTTTGTTTAGCAATTTTTTTACCAAACTTTTCCCAAAATTCTGGATTTTCTGGTTGCCA
>JAWERH010000352.1:0-1073 GCA_032482215.1 Veillonella sp.
TGTAACTCGTGCTGAAGCAGCTGAGATTGCATACCGCATGACACAAACAGAGCAAGCACTTGCCTTCCACAATACATTGTTCAAACAACAAGTAGAAAGCAAAACAGCTACTATTATCGACAAAACATTAGGCTATGGCAATGACTTCACTAAATTCCGTCAAGACGGTGCCCTCTTCTGGGATGGTGGAAAATTACATGCATCTTTAACAGATAAGAAAAAAGCAGAGGCTGTTGCTCATGCAATCTCTGAAACACAAGATCCTCAACTTGAAAGTGCTCTTGTTGTATCTCAAGGCAAATTAAATCAAGCACAACTTGAAGATTACCAATCTGACGCTATTGATTTATACAAAGCAAAAGAGCCAAAAGGTAACATCATCTCCATCCGTCCTAACGACGACACAAGCGCTCTTATCATTACAGCTGACTCCGTTCAAAAGGACACTGTGAAAGCTTTCAAAAAGAAATTCAAAAACAATGTAGTCGTAGAATTACCACAACCTGAGACAGTAAAACCGGATGCAGCAATTCAATTCCCATTACCTCCACGCGTAAACTACTACGACACAACAAACAAATAATTAAATAATCGCAACGATAAAAAGCCGTGTAACTACACGGCTTTTTGTTTTACCCTCATTCAAAGCTAAATAGTAATCTCCCTTTATATTTTAATTGCTATAATACAAAAAAGAACCGCCCCTAAAGGAGCGGTTCTTCTCACAATTAAACAGCTGTTACTATACACACATAATCGAATTCACATAGTTCGATTATTTTTTTGTTACATCATTTTGGCGGTCACGTAAGTTACCAACTGGTACATATACGGTACCTGCACTGTGGATTGTATCCACGTCTTGTTGTAATACCATTACAACAGAATAATCATCAGTTGTGTAGAATTCAGTAGGCATTTTATCGATATTTACTTCGCCGCCCAATTGATTTTTCACATCTTGATTATTCTCGATAGCATTCACTAATTCTTTTTTGTTAAGACCACCAAGGTCATACAAGGATAATTGACGACCTGTTGTAGTGTTGAATGTGAAGCCTTTTACATAGTTG
>JAWERH010000353.1:0-1072 GCA_032482215.1 Veillonella sp.
TTCAAAACTATCCACCGCATCAATGGGTGGGCGGAAAATATAGTCGTATAGGCTATGGTGTATATATGAAGGAGTTAATGTGAATCCCTTAATTACCATTGTTGGACCTACGGCGGTAGGCAAAACTGATCTTACCTTGGAATTAGCTGAACAACTTAATGCTGAGGTTATTTCTGGTGATGCTTACCAAGTATATAAACAACTCAATATTGGTACCGCTAAACCATCGATGGATGAACTTAATCGGGTAAAACATCATCTCATTGATATACTAGAACCAAATGATTCATATTCGGTGTCTATTTTTCAAGACCAAGCGAAAGAGATTATCGCTAGTTTAAAAGATCAGAATATTCTTCCTATTTTATCTGGTGGCACAGGACTGTATGTTCAATCATTATTGGAGAACTATAACTTTAATGATGTTAAGCCTGATGAAGATTTACGATTAGAACTAGATGAGCTATTTAATACTAAAGGTATTGATGGTTTACGAGAATATGCTTTCACATTAGGAAGAAAACATAATATAGAAATTCAATATAGTGATAAGCATCGTTTGTATCGAGCTATTGAAATATTGCATCATGGTGATATAGATTCGTTACGTAATCAGACTAAAGATGGCATATCTTATAAAGGGCCTGTTATCGGTCTTATGAGAGATCGTGATCAGTTATATGAACGCATTAATTTACGCGTTGATATGATGTTTGATGCAGGTTTAATTGAAGAGGTTGAGCAACTTGTTAAGTCCGGTGTAAATCCTGATTGCCAAGCCTTTAAGGGGATTGGTTATAAAGAGGTTGTAGACTATATAAATGGCACTATTAACCTTGATGAATGTAGAGATTTGATCAAGAAAAATACTCGTCACTTCGCAAAGCGACAAATCACTTGGTATAAGCGCATGCCATATATTGAATGGATTCATATTGATAATAATACATCTAAAGATTTTATATTTAATAAGGCTATGGAATTAATTCGTAGAGAAGGATTAGCATGACATTAGAAGAAATACGTAGTAAAGCCCTTGAGATGGCTGAACCTGAATTTAAAAAGTTTGAAC
>JAWERH010000354.1:0-1071 GCA_032482215.1 Veillonella sp.
ACAAGAATGCCACAGGAGTTATTTGATGCGGTATGTGCCCAGCGTAGACTTAAAAGGTTACATATAAAATGGGGTGTTTATCCAGATATTTTAAAACTTGAGAATTTACAAGAGCTAGAATATCTACATATTGGGTCCGGAAGAAGTGTATCAAGCTTAGAGCCTATTTCAAGATTAGTAAATTTAGTAGCGCTGTCGATTGAAAACTTTCAAAAAATTGATGATTATGCGCCATTAGCTAATCTAAGACATCTTGAAAGTCTTGCCTTAGAAGGTGACTTCGCCGCTCCTAAAATTCTTAAGGTTCAATCCTTAGAATTTTTACGCCATATGAAACAGTTGCGCTTTTTTAGCTTTTTAACGGCAAAGGTGATAGATAAAGACTACTCTCCCATTTTAGAACTCAATAATTTAGAACATCTTACGTTAAAATCTTGTAAAGAGGTTAAGCAGTTGTACCCTCATTTAATTAGACTACCAAAGTTGAAGTATGGTACTGTATTAGAACGACCGGAATTATATGAGAAATAAGGCTTGAGATATAAGTCATGAGCTATAACTTATAAGACATAAAAGGGAGTAATCATAATGGATAAAGCGCGTAAAAAGGAATTATTGAAAGGCTATAAAGCTAAAGAAAAACAGAGTTTTCTAGATAGTTTACCTATGGACGAAGAATTATTTTGGAATCTCTTTGATTATGTAGACGAGAAATTAGAAGCAAATGACGGTTGCGATCATAGTCTGACTTTCACAAGAGAGTTTTTAGAAAAACAAAAGGTAGATGTTGAAAGCGTATTAGACTGGATTATCAACGAAGGTGGCGGTTGTGATTGCGAGGTTCTCTACAATGTAGAGGAACGTTTTGAAGAGTACTGTTAATAGTATTTTTTATAGTTAATTTTATGTATTTGCAGGTGTTACCATAAAGGTATATAGTATAGGCATGTGATGGATATAGTCACATGTCTATTTCTTTATAAGGAGGACGCTATGCAACACGTTCAAACCCGCAGTACTACGTCCGCGTTAGTACTCACAGCCGTATTGATTGCCCTCGCAACACTGTTT
>JAWERH010000354.1:1085-1470 GCA_032482215.1 Veillonella sp.
GCTACGCAGTCTTTGTACCAATCACCTTTGTGGTGAAAGGCATTGAAGGCTATCTTGTCGGTACTGTCTATAACAATAAGACAACTACCTCTGCCTTAGCGGCAACTATCCTAGGTGGTATTATCATCGTAGCTGGCTATTTTATCGCTGAATACTTCGTATTCGATCCAGGTGTAGCCATTGCTAGTATTTTGACGAATACCATTCAAGCCGTTATGAGCGTTATCGTCAGCATGATTCTCTATGCTATCTTGCGCAAACGCCTTGGATAGCAAATTGACAGTCACTAGAATTCAGACTATACTATAAGTACAAAAGAGCCAGTTAACGTGTTCTAGGCGTTAGGCTCATCAAAGAATTAGGAATTTGATAAACCTAACGTGTC
>JAWERH010000354.1:1526-1994 GCA_032482215.1 Veillonella sp.
CGAGCGAGTAGAGACGTCAGGCTCATCTCAAAAAACTGAAAAAATCAGGAAATGGCCTTTTCGTTTTATCTAGCTACGAGCTGTAACGAAGGGCTATTTTAATTTTCCCAACCTCGTCGGCTACATTATTATAATGCGAACTAATATGCGATACAATAAGCACTGATTAATAGAGATATAACTATTTTATAGAGTGGTTATAATATTTTAGTGGAATAAAGTTTTATATGGTATAATACTTTCATTATGTAGTGAAAAAAGGAGATCTAAATGGCAAATTTACCTAACTGCCCTAAGTGTGGCGACGAGTACACATATGAAGATGGTCATATGTTTATCTGTCCTATGTGTGGACATGAATGGACAGCAGCTGACGCACAAGCTGCAGCTGAAGCAGGTATCATTCGCGATGCTAACGGCAACGAGCTAGCTGATGGCGATACAGTTGTTGTTGTAAAAGACCTCAAA
>JAWERH010000355.1:0-1065 GCA_032482215.1 Veillonella sp.
TTAGTACCTCGTGATTGATTGCGAATTTGATACTCTAATCTTATCACTTGTACTAATATGGATTTTTTATGTGTTCAATTTCATTCTACAATTAAGCATTAAATAAAAGCTTTTTGTAGCATTAAAAAAACCAGTAAATCGTTCGATTTACTGGTTTTTATTGTTATTAATTTGTATTATACGTTGAAGCGGAAGTGTGTTACGTCGCCGTCTTTCATAACGTATTCTTTGCCTTCTAGGCGTACAAGGCCTTTTTCTTTAGCCGCATTTTGGCTGCCACAAGCTTGTAAGTCATCGAAGGATACGATTTCAGCACGGATAAAGCCTTTTTCAATATCGGAGTGGATTTTGCCTGCCGCTTGAGGCGCTTTTGTGCCATTTACAATTGTCCATGCACGAGCTTCCATTTCACCAGCCGTGAAGTAGTTGATAAGACCTAATAGTGCATAACTTGCTTTAATAAGCTTAGTTAAGCCGGATTCTTCAAGACCAAGATCTTCAAGGAATGCAGCGGATTCTTCTTCAGATAATTCAGCAATTTCAGATTCGATGCGAGCAGAAACAACAACGATGCCAGCGCCTTCGTTTTTCGCATATTCCTCAACACGTTTTACATATTCGTTGGAAGAGTAATCAGATACTTCATCTTCAGAAATGTTAGCTACATAAAGAGATGGTTTTGCTGTAAGCAATGTCAACTCTTTGATCATTTCTAATTCTTCTTCTTCGAGACCTTGTGCACGAACTGGTTTTGCTTCACCTAGACCTTCGATGATGCGTTCTAGTAATGGTAACTCAGCACGCGCATCTTTGTCACCAGATTTAGCGATTTTTTCAATACGTTGTTTACGTTTTTCTACAGACTCAAGGTCAGCAAGGCAAAGTTCAGTATTGATGATTTCGATGTCGCGGATTGGATCGATAGAGCCAGAAACGTGAGTGATGTTAGGGTCATCAAAACAACGAATAACTTGAGCAATCGCATCTACTTGGCGGATGTGGCTAAGGAATTTATTACCTAAACCTTCGCCTTTGGACGCACCTTCTACAAGGCCTGCAATATCT
>JAWERH010000355.1:1088-1871 GCA_032482215.1 Veillonella sp.
TACTTTTACCAACATTTGGAAGGCCTACGATGCCTACTTCTAAATTTGTGCTCATGGTACCACCTTTTATTAACTAATTGATTTCGTTCTTTGTGAAAGTTTCCATAGAAACTCTATCAAATAAATATTATATCATATAGATGCTATAAATTTGTACTAAAAAAGTGACACTACTAGTCACATAGGTGACTAGTAGTGTCACTAAATCCCTTTACATAGAAATCGACAAATTATATATTGATGTCGAGGCCTCTAGATGTGTCAGGCCATATTTTCAAACTAGTAAGAGATGTGAGAGCTGACGCCGGAAAACATCTACGCCTCACTTCTTCTAAGTAGTATACCATAGAAGTAGATAAAATCCCACACACTAGTGTGGGATTTTATTTTGTGTCTTATAGAGAGTGAGCTCGTAATTCTTCAGCGGAATGTGTGGAGATCCAAGCCGGTGGAATATCGAATACTGTGTAGCAACCTGTGCCGCCGTGTTTAGCAAGGCGGTAGATACCACGTGCATAAGCAATAAGTGCAGAGCCAGTGAATTCAGGGTTGGAGTCGAGTTTCAAGGAGTACTCGATAACGTGACGAGTGCCATCTGTACTTTCACCAGAGCGAAGAACGAAGCCGCCATGTGGAATACCTTTATGGTCGCGATCAAGTTCTTCTTGAGAAATGAAGTTTACTACAGTTTCATAACCTACGAAGTAGTTTTCCATAGTTTTGATTTCGTTTTCAATTTTAGCTTTGTCCGCATCAGGAGCAGCCACTACATAGCACTCACGA
>JAWERH010000356.1:0-1057 GCA_032482215.1 Veillonella sp.
TAATTTAGCAATGCCTTGTAAGGATGTAACGCCGATGTAAGCTGTTACAAGTACTACAATCCATCCTGTATAGTATAACAGTTTATTATGTTTGTAGTCTCCTACGATTGCAGATTTATGAGTAGCAAAGAGCATTACTGCCAATGTAATCGGCAAAATCAAACCGTTTACAGAACCCGCCAAAATCAATAAGGAAGCTGGTTTACCAATGAAGATCAAAATACATGTAGAAACGAAGATAAATGTCATAATAGTCAATTTTTCATTGCGTTCTACCACTTTGAATAATGTTTTTAAGAAGGACACAGATGTGTACGCTGCACCTACTACAGATGTTAAGGCTGCACAGAAGAATACGATACCGAATAATTTATGACCGATTTCACCAGCACCAAGAAGGAATGCAGAGCCAGCTGGATCTTTAGGGTCTAGTACATAGCCCATAGACACAACGCCCAGAACCGCTAAGAATAACAAGATACGAACTACTGCATCTACGGACATACCCATAAAGGCTGCACGACGTACATCTTTCAAATGTTCTTGACCAGTAATACCTGCATCAATGAGGCGGTGACCGCCAGAGAATGTAATGTAACCACCTACGGTACCACCGATAAGGGTAATAGTTGCAAGCCATGGATAATGCGTTGGTGCCACTGCATGAGTAGCCGCTTCAGCCACTGGAGGGTTTGTAGAAAACGCTACATAACCAATCAATACAAGCATTACCGTACCAAGAATTTTAGCGGTGTTGTCTAGTACACCACCCATTTTTGGAGAGGCGAACAATAGAATACCCAAGATACCACTGATAGCCGCTGCAGTCGTTGTATCAATACCAAATACAATATTTAGGCCCATAGACGCGCCCCCAATGTTGCCGATATTGAAAGCAAGACCCCCAAGGGAAATCAAGAATGCTACAAAATAGCCAAGTCCTGGCAATACTTTATTTGCAATATCTTGACCACGCATTTTAGATATGCCAATGATGGTCCACACATTAAGCTGTGCAATAATTGAAAAAATAACAGACACAATGATGGCAAACGCA
>JAWERH010000357.1:0-1057 GCA_032482215.1 Veillonella sp.
TCATCGGGTCCCTCCTTTACCCGTTGGGATTGTATGAATCGTTTTTCGTCCCATGTGAACAAAATTCGTCCCACCTAAAATAAAAAAATACTTTTACATTTGTATTGTATACCCTATGTAGATTTTATTCAAGACTTTATACGTAGAAAACGACATAATTTAGGGATTTTATACAACTTTGTACCTAAATTATGTCGTTTGTATATGTTTATTTTATTTTGTACCGAAGATACGGTCACCAGCATCGCCTAAACCAGGCAAAATGTAACCATGATCATTAAGTTTTTCATCAAGAGCCGCTACGTAAATAGGAACTTCAGGATGTTCCTTATTTACTGCTTCCACACCTTCAGGAGCCGCAACAAGACACATTAATTTAATGTTTTTAGCGCCTTTTTCTTTTAGCAAGGTAATAGCTGCTGCCGCACTACCACCAGTAGCGAGCATTGGGTCTGTTACGATAAAGTCGCGTTCACCTACGTCAGAAGGTAACTTGCAGTAGTATTCTACTGGTTTTAATGTTTCTGGATCACGGTATAAGCCAATATGACCAACCTTTGCAGTTGGAATCAAGTTAAGCATACCATTTACCATACCTAGACCAGCGCGAAGAATTGGAATAATACCCAATTTTTTACCTGCAATACGTTTGCCAGTCATTTTAGTTAAAGGTGTTTGTACTTCTACATCCTCTAATGGTAAGCTACGTGTAATTTCATAGCCCATCAACATAGTAATCTCATCAAGTAATTCTCTAAAATCCTTAGAGCCTGTTTCTGCATCGCGCATCAATGTAACTTTGTGTTGAATCAATGGATGTGTCATAACATTAACTTTCATGACTGTCCTCCTATAATACAATATACGTACCCTATTAGTATCCATATAACTTTCATATTTACTCTATCACAGATTCATAAATCATGCCATAAAAATATTAAAAGGGATGTGATAATACTCTAGAGTAATCAAACATTTGTGACAAATACTTATGCCTTTTGATTCATAAAGTACTCTGTTATAACTTGGTTTGGTGATTTAAAGTTTAAGACTTTTT
>JAWERH010000358.1:0-1057 GCA_032482215.1 Veillonella sp.
TATCGGTGGTGAAGTGGCAACATCTTATACAGATGACACTCCTTACACACCTACATGGCAAGAAAAAATTACTGGTGTAAAAGCAGATATCGCTATTGCTACAGCTCGTGAATTTGCAGATAATGCAGAAAAAACTAAAGGTCGCTCCATGATTATCATGGGCGGTGGTATCAACCACTGGTATCATGCGGATATTATTTACCGTACAATCTTGAACCTTATCATGTTCTGTGGTACAGAAGGTGTTAACGGTGGTGGTTGGGCTCACTACGTAGGTCAAGAAAAACTTCGTCCTATTGAAGGTTGGGGCGGTATCATGACTGCTAACGACTGGAGTAAAGCTCCTCGTTTGCAAAATAGTACATCTTGGTTCTATTTTGCTACAGAACAATATCGTTCTGATTGCATCGACTTGGCAGACCGCGTATCTAAATTAGCTAAGCCTCGTTATCGTCACCCTGGTGATTATAACGTATTAGCGGCTCGTTTAGGTTGGTTACCATCGTATCCTACATTCAATAAAGGCAGCCAAGAATTGATTAACGATGCTCGTGCAGCTGGTGCTGGTACAGAAGCAGAAATTAACCAATATGTGGCGCAAGCTTTGAAAAATAAAGAATTACAATTCTGTGTAGAAGATCCAGCAGCTAAAGAAAATCACCCACGCAACTTGTTTGTATGGCGTGCAAACCTTATCGGTTCTTCTTCTAAGGGCCACGAATACTTCTTGAAGCATTTATTAGGCACTAAAAATGCAGTATTAGAAGATGATGACGCAGCTACACGTCCAGAAGAAATCAAATGGCGTGAAGCTGATGGGGCAGGTAAACTCGACCTTCTCATCGACATCGATTTCCGCATGGCATCTACAGGCTTGTACTCTGATATCGTATTCCCTGCAGCTACATGGTATGAAAAAGAAGACTTGTCTTCTACTGATATGCATCCATATGTACATGTATTCCAAGCAGCTGTTGATTGCGCATGGGAAACTAAATCTGACTGGGATACATTCCGTACCCTTGCAGAAACAGTATCTCGCGTAGCGAAAGAGTCT
>JAWERH010000359.1:0-1039 GCA_032482215.1 Veillonella sp.
GAGGTAGATTTATTTAGCTCTCTTGCGACGGAGGAAGAGGAAAAGGAGCGGCAAGTACATGAGGCGATGTTATCTATCAAGGAGCAGTTCGGTAAAAACGCTATTTTACGCGCCTCTAGCTTGCAAGATGAAGGGACAATGCGCTTTAGAAATACCTTGGTGGGTGGTCACAACGGAGAATAAATTAATGAAACATCGTATGTCTCGTTTACAACGGGCGAAACAATTTATGCCCTTTGCGGCATTAAAGGGATTTGAGGCTCTATTGGCAGCGGTAGCAAAGCCAAAGGAAGCTCAAATAGAGCTATCAGAGGATCAAATAGATGAGTTAAATAAGGTTTTACAAACTATACATTGTGGAGAATGGGTACGAATTGTTTACTACAATAAACAAAGATATACAGAGCTTATAGGGGCTGTTGATATGATTAGTGCGCAAATGCAAATTATATCTGTCCAAGGCATAGATATTCCCTTTAGATATATCAAGGAATTGAATCTGTATGATATGACAATATAAAGAGTTGTCTTTATATATGGCTTAAGGGCTAGAGTTAAGGTGTGATTCGGTATACAATGATGATAAGAATTGTAATTTAATTATATTCTCGTATAAAACACCCTATATGGTTAGCTGTTATATGACTATATATACTCTTTGTATTGTTTTATGAGAAAGGCGGTGTCTGTAATGCATGAGGTCATATCATTACTTATCAATCGCTATGATTTTTTTATCCAGTTGTTATGGGAGCATATAGAAATTTCAGTATTAGCTTCTGTTATTGCTACCATCATTGGTGGATTATTGGGTATATTTATATACGAATATAAACGGCTAGCTGTGCCCGTTATGGTAGTAGTTAATTTCCTATATACGATTCCATCTATATCGATGTTAGGCCTTTTGTTGTATGTATCGGGTGTTGGAAATACGACTGCTATCATTGCATTGGTTATCTATGCCTTATTACCGATGGTACGAAATACATTTACTGGTCTTAACCAAATTGATCAAGCTATGTGTGAAGCGGGAATT
>JAWERH010000360.1:0-1037 GCA_032482215.1 Veillonella sp.
TAACTCACCATCATATTCTACGTAATAAACCTTGGATACATGTTTATTACCATTGATGATTGAGTGTCCCCAAACACCATCATTGGTAAGCAACAGTAAACCTTCTGTATCCTTATCTAATCTTCCCACAGGGACCACACCCATTTTAATATATTCAGGTGGCAATAAATCCATTACAACGGGATGATTTGCATCCTCCACAGCTGTAACATAGCCTTTGGGTTTATGAAATTTTACATAATACTGCTGCTTAGTATTAACCACTTGTCCATCAACTGTTATTACATCAGACTCAATATCAACATGGCTATCTTTTTTTGTTGTTATTTCACCATTAATAGCAACTCTTTGATCCTTTAAGAGTTGATGAACTTCTTTTCGACTGCCATAAGCTTTATTAGCTAATAATTTATCAAGTCGCATCATACATGTCCTTGGAGTAATTCAACATGAGCTGTATCATTTAGTAAATTCAAAATATTATGATCGTATTCGCCCATACCATTATAGAAAATACGGTTAATAGCTGTATTACCTTGGCTAAAATTCCAACAATGACTAATAGAAATATCTAATAATTTACATAATAAGGTTCTAATTGTTCCGCCATGACATGTTATTAAAAGAGTCTCTTCCTCATCATTAACATTGAGAAATTCTTCTAGACCTGCCCAAGCACGATCTTGCAAATCTTTAAAGCTTTCTCCATTTGGTACTTTTACAAGATGAGGCCGCAAATACATCTCATCAATAAGGCCCGGCCAACGTGCTTCAATGTCTGAAAATAGCATAGCTTCCCAGTCACCAAAATTAAGCTCTCGTAATCGTTTATCTACTGTGATAGATGTTGTGCGGTCACCTCGAATCGTTTCGGCTGTAACTAAGGCACGACTTAAATCACTAGATAAGATACGGTCAAAGGTAACATCTTTAAGAGCATTACCACATGCTTTAGCTTGATTCAAACCATTTTCATTGAGGGGAATATCTGTAATACCTTGATATTTCCCCATTTTATTCCAATCAGTTTCACCATG
>JAWERH010000361.1:0-1538 GCA_032482215.1 Veillonella sp.
CAATCTTTTACGATACCGACACGCAAACCGTGTGGATTAACTTTTTGACCCACTCTGTTTCCCTCCTTCTTAAGCTCTTTCTTTAACTACTACTGTTACATGGCTAGTGCGTTTCAAAATTTTGAAAGCTTGACCACGGGAACGAGGATGAATGCGTTTTAATGTAGGGCCTTGATCAACGAAGATCTCGGATACGTAAAGATTGTCAACATTCATATCGAAATTATGTTCAGCGTTTGCGATTGCAGAACGCATAACTTTTTCTACTACATCAGCGCCAACTTTCGGAGTGAACTTCAAGATGGCAAATGCTTCGCCGATGTTTTTACCGCGCACTAAATCTGCAACGATACGGATTTTACGAGGCGCGATTCGGATATGTCTAGCGATTGCTTTTGCTTCCATGTATTATTTCCTCCTATTTTTTGCCTGTAGATTTTTCGTCCTTACCATGACCTTTAAAAGTACGTGTAGGAGCGAACTCACCTAATTTATGACCTACCATATCTTCTGTAATGAATACAGGTACATGTTTGCGACCATCATGCACAGCAATTGTGTGGCCTACAAAACTTGGGATAATAGTAGAGGCACGGGACCAGGTTTTTACAACTTTCTTAAAGCTTCAACTTTCTTAAGCAAATGATCTGCTACGAAAGGGCCTTTTTTAATAGATCTGGACACTATTTTATCTCCTTTCCTTTATCCTATTTTGTACGACGTTTAATGATTAAGCTATTAGAAGCTTTTTTCTTGTCGCGAGTTTTAACACCATGTGCTGGTTTGCCCCAAGGTGTAACAGGATGTTTACGACCAACAGGAGATTTACCTTCACCACCACCATGTGGATGGTCACAAGGGTTCATTACAACACCACGGTTGCCAGGGCGAACGCCCATCCAACGATGACGACCAGCTTTACCAATTACAAGGTTGCTGTGGTCAGCGTTACCAACAACACCTACTGTTGCACGGCACTCTTGACGAACACGACGCATTTCACCAGATGGTAAACGAAGAATAGCATAGCCATTATCTTTACCCATCAATTGAGCAGATGTACCAGCGGAACGAACGATTTGGCCACCTTTACCGATTTTCAATTCGATATTGTGGATTTGTGTACCGTCTGGAATATTAGCCAATGGTAAGCAGTTACCAGGTTTAATATCGGACTCAGGACCGGAGAATACAACGTCACCAACTTTTAGACCGTTAGGAGCTAAAATGTAGCGTTTTTCACCATCAGCGTAGTTAAGCAAAGCGATACGAGAAGAACGGTTAGGATCATACTCGATTGTTGCTACTTTAGCTGGAATATTATCTTTAGTACGTTTGAAGTCAATAATACGATATTGACGTTTATGACCGCCACCTTGGTGACGAACTGTCATTTTACCAGTATTGTTACGACCACCTTTTTGAGAAATCTTAGCTAGCAAAGATTTTTCTGGTTTGCTTGCTGTGATTTCGTCGAAGGCGGATACTGTCATAAACCGGCGACCAGCGGAGTACGGTTTAAATGATTTAATTGCCAT
>JAWERH010000362.1:0-1019 GCA_032482215.1 Veillonella sp.
TACTGTAGTTTGTTCTGGATTAACTTGGAAGAATGAATGTGGGGACAATGTAAACTGTAAGTCCTTAATATGGTCTGTAATCGTCCCATCCCCATAGAGAATATTATTTTTAGGGCCTAAGATAACATTAGTACGCTTACTATTTACGTTATGAACAATAGTTTCTACTTGAGGAATTCGTTCTGTTAATTTTTCTACCCACTTCTCTTTATACGGTAATTGTTCTGTTGCCGTTACAAGGATAATCATCCATCCAGATTGTCCAATGCGTCCAATAATATGGCGCAGCACACCCTTTCCTGTATGTTCATCATACGGTTCAATATCAAATTCTTTAGCGATTTGGTAGCACGCTTGAGCGATGATATTATTCCCTTCATCTTGAATAGGACAGTTTGTGCCTTGCACGATATCATGAGATCCCATCGCATAGAATCCAATTTGAATATCGCCTTTAGTGCCGCCTACAGGCATTTGCATCTTATTGCGATATGCCCATGGTTCTTTAGGGCCTAATGCAGGTTTTACAAGGTCTGGATTTTGATGACCAATGCGCTCTATAACGTCCTTCACCTTTTGTGTTTTTAGTGAAAGCTGCCCTTCATAGGTAATGTGTTGTAGTTGGCAGCCTCCACAGAATCCATAAAGATCACAACTTGCATCGATACGATTGGGAGCCATCGTAACAATTTCTAAGAGGCGCCCTGTAGCATAGGTTTTTTTAACCATATCAATAGCTACTTTCACAGTTTCTCCAGGTAAGGCAAAAGGCACAAAGACAGTAAAGTCATCTACACGACCTACCCCTTCACCGCTGCTACCGATGCCATGAATAGTTACCAATACTTCATCACCAAACTTAACAGGCGCATTTAAAATAGCCTGTTGTTTTTTAGATAATTGGCCGTTTATAGCTTGCTGTGAATTAGAGCGATTACTTCTTCTATGTTGTTTAGATTGTTTTTTACGAGATGTACGATTAGTACCGTTCATTACGCGTCTCTTTTCTTCCAAATTTT
>JAWERH010000363.1:0-1019 GCA_032482215.1 Veillonella sp.
TATCAAAGTGGGGGACACACCGTATGAAAGCTTAGATAATATTTCTGCTGTAACGGGTGTAGCATTCCCTAAACAATTGGAAGCTTTGAAATCTAAACCGTTGCGTTTCACAAAAGCAATCGATAAAGAGGATATGAAACAAGAAATTCTTGATTTTGTAGATACGTTCTCTAAATAATACGATGCCGCCTTTCGTTAGAAGGGCGGCATATATTTTGGCTTTGTGAACTCTGTATCTCCTGTATATCGGAGTGCTTATATAGATAATACAGGACAGTAACTATGTAGTAACATTATAGTAGAAGTGTATAGGGAGGTAGTATGGCTAAAAAAGGCCTTATGTACGCATTGCTATCGGCTCTTTTGTTGAGTACGATGAATTTATTCGTAAAGATGCTAGGCTCTAATATTCCTTCTGGGGAAATTGCCTTTTTCCGCGGCTTATTTGGTACTGTAGCGGTTCTTATCGTTATGTATGCCCAAGGCATCCGATTCTCTAAAGAAGATAGAGGACATCTACTAATGCGCGGTTTATACGGCGGCTTTGGCATGGTTTGTAACTTTATTGCCTTAGTGCATTTAAAGTTATCTGATGCAACGATTTTATTTCAAACATCAGGTATATTTGTATTGATATTTAGCGCCTTATTTCTTAAAGAACGGGTACCTAAAGGGGCTGGTAAATGGCTTCTTTTGATCTTTGTAGCTGTAATGGTTATGGTAAATCCGTTTAGCTTTACTGGCTTTACTTGGTTTGCCTTAGTAGCTATTTTAGGGGCTGCTTTATCTGCGGCTGCGTATACAACGATTCGCCTTATATCTAAGCGAGGCAAGCATAGTAATTTTGAAATCATGGCGTATTTTATGATTACGGGCATGATTGCAGGTCTCGTTACAACTGACAAACTCGTTATGCCTCAAGGCACAGATTGGCTTATCATCTTGGCGATTGGTGGTATTAGTGTAGTGGCTCAGTTCTTCTTGACTGGTGCCTTTGTTACAACTAACGCTGTAGTGGC
>JAWERH010000364.1:0-1992 GCA_032482215.1 Veillonella sp.
CTCACCATCTTCAGTAACGATATTACCAGACTTCGGTTTATCTTTCATTTCTTCTACTACAAGCTTTTGATAGTTCCCATGAGGCAAGAAGCAAATATCTACACTATCTGGTTTTTTAGCTACTGGCAAATCATATTCAGCAGCTAATTTACGTGTTTCAGTCTTACATTGTCCACCTAGTGGGAACATGAGGTGACTTAAAATGCGTTGGTTCATATTGTACATAACATAGCTTTGATCTTTCGTAGGATCAACGCCTTTATGTAATTCATATAAACCAGTTTCTTCATTATAATTAACCTGTGCATAATGGCCAGTAACCATATGTGTGGCACCAAGTTCAAGGGCTCGATTGAGCATCAAATCAAATTTGATATTTTTATTACAGAATACACAAGGATTTGGTGTACGACCATAGGCATATTCTTTTACAAAGTAATCTACTACATTATCGTAGAATACATCACGAGCATCAATAACATGATGCTCAATACCAAGAAAATCACACATCTTCTTAGCATCTGTTACAGCGAGAGGCACTGAATCATAAGGTGTACCACTCACCCACAGCCATAGGGTAATACCAAATACTTTATAGCCTTGTTTTAGTAGCATTGCAGCAGTTAAAGAACTATCTACGCCGCCACTCATAGCTACAGCGATAACTTTTTCCATACTTTCTCCTTTTAATGATCTCTTGATCATAAAACTAATCAGGGTGAAAGCCTGACGTATGAAATTATAGCAACTTATATTATAGCCTAGAATTAGGTATATTGAAAAGATTTGAAATAAAAAGAATCCCTTTCATCAAAAGAAAGAGATTCTAATTATTATCTATGTTTTAGTAATTCTTCTGCAGCACCTAAAATACCTAGCATAGAATGTTCAAATACAAGTCCACCTTGCATGAAAATCGTATATGGAGGACGAACAGGACCATCTGCACTTAATTCAATAGAAGAGCCTTGTACAAAGGTACCACCGGCCATGATGATTTTATCTTCGTACCCAGGCATATCACCAGGAATAGGATGTACGTGAGCATCTACAGGAGAATATGCTTGCATACCTACACAGAAGTGCTCCATTTCTTCTCCATTTTTTAGATTAATAGCTTGAATTAAATCATAGCGATCAGCATTTACCTTAGGGAACAAGCCTTGGAAGAATAATCGGTAACCAGGCGCATAAGAGCCCATATGATCACCAAGTCCTGGAGCAGTGAGTTGGTACGCTGCATCTTCAACTAAGTCTTCACGACCTACAATATATCCACCTGTTGGTGCTAAGCCGCCCCCTGCATTTTTAATGAGCGAACCAGCCATAATATCTGCACCAGCTTCTAAAGGTTCTTGCAGCTCTGTAAACTCACCATAACAATTATCTACAAAACAAATGGTATTAGGATTTTTAGCTTTTACAGCATTTACAATAATCTTAATATCTGCAATAGATAACGGTTCACGCGTACTATAACCACGAGAACGTTGAATGACCACTACCCGCGTATTATCATTAACGGCGTTAGCAATAGCTTCAA
Source organism: Veillonella sp. (assembly GCA_032482215.1). GTDB lineage: Bacteria > Bacillota > Negativicutes > Veillonellales > Veillonellaceae > Veillonella. The sequence continues at coordinate 1,544 of JAWERH010000364.1, forward strand.
CATCATAGGTATTATCTTTCAATGGTACCTCAGTATAAGTAAAGCCTTTTTCTACAAGAGATCCACGCACCTCACGAGCAGCACCGATAACAGATTGCATCGTATCGTAAGGAGCCCCTACTGCATAGATAAACTCAGTGCCCTTAGATCCATTACCCATTAATGCAATAAGAGTTGTTGCTAGTGCATGAGTACCAGAAACAAAATGAGGACGAACGATGGCTTTTTCACCTTTAAATACATAAGCGAATACTTCGTCTAACTTCTCACGGCCCACATCGTTATAACCATAGCCCGTAGTACCTGTAAAATGATAGTCAGATACTTGGCACTCTTTAAAGGCTTCTAATACCTTTTTTGTATTGGCTAATGCAATAGGTTCAAACTTTTTAAATTCAGGTTCAGCCATCTCAAGGGCTTTACTACGTATTTCTTCTAATGTCATGCTA
>JAWERH010000365.1:0-1714 GCA_032482215.1 Veillonella sp.
AGCTCCAGAACATTTCGATACAATCCCTGCATTGGGCGCTAAAGACCTTCAATTCCGTATCGCAGTATCCCCATTAGATTGCTTGGGTTGCGGTAACTGTGTTGATATCTGTCCAGCTCCTAAAGGCAAAGCTATCGTAATGACTTCCATCGATTCCGAAATCGAACAAGCTGAAGCATGGAACTACGGTGTTAACCTTCCTGTAAAAGAAAACCCTATGAAGAAGGAAACTGTTAAAGGTTCCCAATTCGAACAACCATTGTTCGAGTTCTCCGGTGCTTGCGCAGGTTGTGGTGAAACTCCTTACGCTAAATTGTTAACTCAATTGTTCGGCGACCGCATGATGATTGCCAATGCAACTGGTTGTTCCTCCATCTGGGGTGCTTCCATGCCTGCATCTCCATACACAACTAACCAACAAGGTCAAGGTCCTTCTTGGGCAAACTCCTTGTTCGAAGATAATGCTGAGTATGGTTATGGTATGTACATCGGCGTTAAGAAAATTCGTCAACAATTAGTAGAATTAGCTTCTAAAGCTGTAGAAACTGCTACAGGCGAATTGAAAGAAGCTTTGGAACAATGGATTGAATTTGCTAACCTTGGTGCAGCAACTCGTCAACGTTCCGAACGTTTAGTAGCAGCTATCGAAGCTGAAGGTGCTACAACTCCAGAATTAAAAGAACTTCTTGAGAAAAAACAATTCTTGATCAAACGTTCCCACTGGATCTTCGGTGGTGACGGTTGGGCATACGATATCGGCTTCGGCGGTGTTGACCATGTATTAGCTTCTGGCGAAGACATCAACATCTTCGTATTCGATACTGAAGTATACTCCAACACTGGTGGTCAAGCTTCCAAATCCACTAATATCGCAGCAGTTGCTCAATTCGCAGCTTCTGGTAAACGTACTAAGAAAAAAGACCTTGGCATGATGGCTATGTCTTATGGTTATGTATACGTAGCACAAGTAGCTATGGGTGCAGATAAAAACCAATTGATGAAAGCTGTTGCAGAATAAAGCAGTTGCAGCTGGTTACTGGGATCTTTACAGATACAACCCTCAACTTAAAGAAGAAGGTAAAAATCCATTCTCCTTGGATTCCAAAGAACCAACTGAAAACTTCCAAGACTTCCTTAAAGGTGAAGTTCGTTACGCTTCCTTGGCTAAAGCAGCTCCAGATGTTGCAGAAGAATTGTTCGCTAAAACTGAACAAGACGCTAAAGATCGTCGCTTAAGCTACGTTCGCTTACAAAAAGGTTTCGAAGACGTAAAATAATTCGTTATTTAACGACTAAGAACTAATAAGAGGCACCCTTTCGAGGGTGCCTCTTTTGTATATAATTATATTATGAGTATATTTGACTGTATCTTAAAATAATATGGCCATTTCTTGAATAGCTAGTTCCTGAATTACTAATGCTTTTACAATAGGTAATATACTAGGAATTTGGTATAATATTAAATAGTTGTGCATATACTATTAGGTATATTGTACTGACATATGATTTGATAACTTTAATAGTAAATATAGAGGTGCTTATGGCTAAGGATAATCAACAGATTGCAACAGATGATATGCAACAAACAATATATAAAGAGTTAGGCTATAAATCCTATCCATTTCCTTTTACTACACCTGCCTATTTGGAAGCGTATGGTACACTTGTAGGTCTTAAGCCACCAACGGCTAAAACAGCACGTGTACTTGAATTA
>JAWERH010000366.1:0-1008 GCA_032482215.1 Veillonella sp.
CTGTGTAACGATAACACTATAAGTTGCACCTAAAGCCTTACGCACCCCAATTTCTCTTGTCCGTTCTGTTACTGATACGAGCATAATATTCATAATGCCGATACCACCAACAACGAGCGAGATAGCAGCTACAGCGCCAAGGAATAATGTTAATGTTCCCGTAGTTTCCTCCATAGTTTCCATGATAGAGTTCATGTTCTGAATATTGAAATCATCTAGATTAGTATCCTTGATTCCATGACGTACGCGCAATAGGTTTTCAATATCGGATTGTAAACGATCGATACCGTTTTCATCCTTACCTACTACGTAGATCATTCGAAGATAATCAACACCTTCTACCCGTTCCATGGCTGTAGTATACGGGATAACAACCATATCATCTTGGTCATTACCCATAGCACCACTGCCCTTACTATTAAGGACACCAATGATACGGAACGGAATGTTTTTAACACGAATTTCTGCACCTACTGGATCTTCATCACCAAATAGATTTTTAACAACTGTTTTACCTACTACTGCGACGCGTTCACGATTCTGTACATTCTTTTCAGATAAGAAGCGACCAGATTTCATAGACCAATTGTTTACATCTAAATAGTTATAACTAACACCAGATACAGAAGTGGTCCAGTTTTTATTTTGATAAATTACTACATACGAACCATTTGTCATCGGACTGGCAGCTTTCACACCATCCAATTTTGAAATCGCTTCGTAATCAGAAACCTTTAAAGACTTCATAGAACCTGCAGAAGGTCGAACCCCTGGTGTGCGTGGTGCCCCAGGCATAACCATCAATAGATTAGATCCTAAGCTAGAGATGGAGTTTTGAATATCTTGCTTTACACCATTACCAATGGATACTAAGGCAATTACGGCAGCTACACCGATAATAATGCCTAACATGGTTAAAATGGAACGCATTTTATTAGCAATGAGGGATGCCCATGCCATTAAGAAACTCTCTTTATACATGTGGCACCTCCTGTACAGGCGTCATAT
>JAWERH010000367.1:0-2450 GCA_032482215.1 Veillonella sp.
GAGTACCATCTGTTTTTACTACAACGCCATGAATAGCAAGAGGCATAGCAACCCAATGGTATTTTTTAATGCCTCCATAGTAATGAGTATCCCAAAATAGAAGATTGCTATCTTCATATTGTGGATTTTGCTTTACATCGATTCGTGGAGAATCGATATGAGCACCTAAGATATTCATACCTAATTCAATATCGTCAGTACCAATATTAAATAAAGCAATGGATTTATCCATATGTGTGTAATAAATCTTGTCCCCTGCTTTAATTGGTGTATTGGATTTAATAATATCTTTTAAATTTACATATCCTTTTGCTTCTGCAAATTCAACGGCCTGTACAACACATTCACGTTCTGTTTTACCATTATCTAAAAATTGACGATATGTATCACTTAAGGCATATACCTTTTCCATAGTGGCATCGTCGTAATTATGCCATGCATATTTGCGTTCCATAATCTATCCTTTCTAAATGCCCACAAGCTAATAATTAAGAAACTATAGATGTGAACAGGAATTAATAAAATTATTTTTGGCGGTCCTTTTCAAGTTCCGCCCGGCGAAATTCCAAATATTTTCGCTCTTTCTCTCGATTAATTTCAGACTTCTGAGTATATAGAGAACGAATTTCGTCCGTACAATGAGTCAATACCTTTGTAACGTAGAATTTAGTACTGCCGGACTTAATCGTATATTTTCCAACTTTAAGTTGCACTGCAAAATCGCCATGTTTCGGACAAACGCCTATAGCGAGATGCTTGTCTCCTTGTAATCGTTCTGGCCGCGTCATTTCCAAGCGGGTCTGACAATACGGGCAGAATGATAATCGAACCCTTCTATCATGAACAATGCGCTTCTTTTCAGGGAAGTTCTCATACATAAAGAACGTTAAAATTGGTGGATATAAGAAAGGATTACTACTTTCCTTTCGAATTAGATCATAATGTAAAATACCTTGTTGTATATCTAGCTTTTGACATATATGAGCCGTAAATACAGCATCATGTGAGATCCTCCATAGCATGTGCCACAGAATATTGCTGATTTGTACCATATCGTTGATAGGCATAAATCATTTGTGCATCCACCCATTGATCATAAGATAAAGCTTTCATCTTATGAAGCATAAGATTTTCTCTTAAGATAAGAATATCATCAGAGCCCCAAGACAGTAACATATATTCATTACCGCACCAATTTTGAAAGTGCTGCATAGCCGTCTTAAAAGGCACACCATGATAGAGTTCTCGTGATGTAATACCTGTCAATTCACGGACATGTTTATGCATCCGTGGCAGGTATTGTGGTTTGATGAACATCGTAAAATGATCTACAATGTCCATCTTTTCATTCAGTTTTACCGCTCCGATTTGAATGATTTCCCCTGTTAGTGGCATTTTTGTGCGCTTCATAAAGCTAATGTCATTGCTATAGGGTTGATTCCACTCTAAATCAAATACAATATAGTTCATATGTTTATTTCGAGCTTTTACCAACCTCATAGGAGTCCATCGTTTCAAGAACGATAGCATGAGCTTGGTACGGACCATAAAAGAATGGGTTTGATGGACCGTAAAGCGCCACAATTGGCACCTTTTGGCTGATGGCCACATGCATAGGACCAGAGTCATTTGTAATCAATAGATTACAGCGGCTCATTGCCGCCGCCAACGGTCCTAACTGGAATTTTCCGGTAGCCACAATCGGTTTCGTTTCCATTTGTTCTACTACAGGTTGCACCATTTCGAGATCCATAGGGCCACCAAAGAATACTGTTTTATACCCTAAATGACCCAAATAATCAGCTACATGGGCAAATCGTTCAGCAGGCCAGCGTTTCTCAGGAACAGCACTACCAATATTAAAACCGATGAGCGTATCACTATCTGTTAAACCATGACTAGCATAGAACTCCTGAGCCTCACGGTGCCATGCCTCACAAGTTTCAATATGTAAACCAGAGTTAGAAATATCCGTTACACCTAATTGGCGAGTTTTACGATCTAAACGCGTATACTTAGTCATAAATGGTCTAAATAGGAAATGACTCATCCCCGTTGTAATAGGGGCATGTATTTTCCAGGCTAAATAAGATGTGCGTTCATTAGGATGTAAATTGATAACGATATCAGGTTTACCCTTTGCATTAATCTCTCGAGCTACCTCATTGAGCCCAGAAATACTATTATGACGCCCCTTTTTATCTACAACGATAAGTTCATCAATATTCGGATTATACTGCATTACTTGTTTCAATTTTTCATCTATTACATACGTAATATGGCTATGTGGTGCCGCTTTGCGAAGCACTTCTAAAAAAGGAGTTGTTAATATAACGTCTCCTAAGTGCATAAGAAAGGTGACCACAATGCGTTTATAATCAAGTTCCATTATAGTTCCTTTCCAATTACTTGCTCATATACAGACCACACAGCATCTACAGGAATTTGAG
>JAWERH010000368.1:0-1002 GCA_032482215.1 Veillonella sp.
AATTCTTCGACACGTGGCAAACCTTGTGTAATATCGTCACCTGCGACACCACCTGTATGGAATGTACGCATTGTCAACTGAGTACCAGGTTCACCGATGGATTGCGCTGCAATAATACCTACAGCTTCACCAACTTGAACTTGACCACCTGTACCAAGGTCGCGACCATAGCACTTGCGACATACGCCATAAGGGCTGCGGCAAGTCAATACGGAACGGATTTTAACTGTTTCATAGTGTTTTACAACTTCATCAGCCAATGGTTCTGTGATTTCACCGTTAAGAGGAACGATAACTTCGCCAGTTTCTTTATTAACCAATTCTTCAGCTGCAATACGACCTACGATACGCTCTTTTAATGGTTCAATAATGCCAGTACCCTCAACGATTGCTTCCACTTCGATACCATGGATTTCGTTGTTGCGTACTTGTACTTCTTTTACATCGGAGTTAAGGATAGCTTCGATGCCTTCTTCAGTGAGACGTGTATCAGCAGGGAAGATTTCTACACCTTCGCTGTCAACGATAGCATGTACAGTGTCCTTGTTCAACATATTTTGAACCATAGTTTCTTTCAATGTTGCACGGATGCTGTCATCGCTTTCACCTAGAATAATTTTTTGAACCAAATTAGTATGGTTGATATCACTGTCAGAACCCAAATGTACACCGCGCAATGCGATAGATGTTACGCCGGATTCAGCAATATCAGCTAAACATTGTTCGTCTAAGATAGTTTCGGAAGGTACAACAAGTTCCCCTGTTTCTACATTCACAACATCTTTATCTAATACACGACCAATAAGTTTATCTTTTAACAATTCCAATGCTTGACGTGGAGATGTAGCCAAACGAGCGCGTTCACGAACGAGATCGATACCTACAACGTCACAATCGTCCTCGCGAACGATAACGTCTTGAGATACGTCAACAAGACGACGAGTCAAGTAACCGGAGTCAGCTGTACGAAGCGCTGTATCGGCCAAACCTTTACGAGCACCA
>JAWERH010000369.1:0-1002 GCA_032482215.1 Veillonella sp.
TTTTTCATATTTTCTATAGAAGCAAATAAAAAGTATCGTATAAATATAAAATTAGATTAAAATATAAAATTTCATTTTACATAATTCAATATTATTAATAACTTAGTATTCAAGCGGATTTTTAGGTGTTTTTAAATGAGTAAAAAATGAAACATTAGTTTAACTTATTAATTTTTTTATGGAAGTTTAAAATAATATATGGTAGTATTATGTTAAATATTGTGAATATTTAGTGAAAAAGAGTGCAATATTTGATTTATTTCTTCATTGTGGGGTGAGAGCCACAAATGTTGGGAGGGAACTTAATATGAATAAGGTATTCAAAGTTGTTTGGAGTGCAACTAAGCACGCTTACGTCGTAACGTCTGAGTTGGCTAAGTCACATCAAAAATCTGCAACTACAATTGTAGCTGCAGTTATTTTGGCGGCTAGCTTTTCTGGAGGTGTTGCTAATGCATCCAGCCCTGAGGATTGGGCTAGAGCTGATCTTATTGGTAGCCAAAGATGGTTAACACCTGATCAAAATGCTTGGGGTCATATGCAAGATCAACATCAAGTTGATCCACAACAATTAGACCAACAACAACAGCAACAACAGCAGCAACAACAATGGCAACAACAAGTGCCACAACAGCAACAACAGCAACAACGACATCAACGTCCTCAAGTGCCACAACAACAGCAACACCAGCAACAACAATGGCAACAACAAGTGCCACAACAACAGCAGCAACAACAAATCCCTAAAAAAGGCGGTTCCACTGGTAATACCGTAATTAATAACTACTATACAGTTGTAACTACTGATGTTGAAAATGTTAAGAAAAATACACATAACATTAACGTTGTAAATAAAAAGGTAGATATCAATACTACTAATATTAATACTGTTAATAATAAGGTTGAGAGTGTAAAAACTGATATTAATAAAATCAATGCTAATATTACAAATATCAACGCTAAAGTTGATAAAAATAGCAAAGATATTGAAGGATTAAAAGG
>JAWERH010000370.1:0-1739 GCA_032482215.1 Veillonella sp.
GCTGGAGGCGCTACAGTTGCGGAAGAATCAATAATACGATACCGTAAAATATGTGTAGCCCCCATAGCTGGAGAAATATTTAAAATATCCTTAGACGGATATTTTTCTTTCACTAATAGGGCACCTTCATCAGCATAATTAAAAATAGACATTTCTTGTTGGCTCATCTCCATTGATAACGAGGAGTGATGTGATCCTCCTTGAGCCCATGCATTTAATTCAGTTCTGAACATAAGGATAAGTCCTGTAATACAGAACATTAAGAAAAATAGCACAGAAACTATAGATAACCATTTATGAATTTTATAAATTTTTGACATACATATGCCTCCTTCCTCATTATTTTATACATCAATTCTTATATCAACACAATACAGCAACCACTATGGGTATAGAGTATATAAACAAGCTCCACTTGAATGTATATATTATAGTATGATACAATATGTACATCATGCGGGCGTAGTTCATCGGTAGAATGCGAGCTTCCCAAGCTTGAGAGGAGGGTTCGATTCCCTTCGCCCGCTCCATAATTTACATCATGGGTTATTTTTTGTATAATGATATAATAAATATAAATTTGTATTGTATATTTTTTTACAAGGAGTACTCCATGAAATTAAGCGCAAGAAACCAATTAAAAGGTAAAATTGTTGAAATTCAAGAAGGTGCTGTAAACGCAATTGTAAAGATTAATGTAGGTAACGATAACATTCTTACAGCTGATATTACAGTTCAATCCGTTAAAGAATTAGGCTTAACAGTTGGCAAAGAAGTTGTGGCTGTTATCAAATCCACTAGCGTAATGGTTGGTGTAGAATAATAAAACTAGAGTCGCTTCGGCGGCTCTTTTTTGTATTAAGATGTTATAAACAAGCCCTGTGATTTTATGAACATGGGGATATTTTAATTATATAATTTAAAAATATTCAACTACCGCTCCGAACTAAGCGATGCAGTGAATCTGTCGTCGCTTCGCTTCTCCATCTTCTACTGCCCTGCTCACCAGGTACCCTGGAAGGATAGGTTTACATGTATTTGGAGTTACTCAACTAATGTACGCTTTGGTAACATTGGCACATTGTGCCGCGTTACCGTATAGATTTAGTTTACCTCCTACCACTAGCCGCAGCTTCCTATCACACTCGCCCATGGCAACATATAATACATTATGCTAATGTACAGACTTAACTATAGGGCTTCGTCGAACCTGATGCAATGGACGTACGCGTCGCTGCGCTCCTTTACGCCCTATTGCCCTAGGCTTCCCACGCCGTCCTATAGATTATTATCCATAGATAATACTTGTACAACCTTGGCTGGAGACGTCTCTAGCAGGTATGAGAGCTGTGCTCGTTAGAGCACAAAAATAGAGGGCCAATCCTTTAGGGTTGACCCTCTATTTCGTCAATCAGCGAGTTCTCATGTACGGTTCTGCCCTCCAGGATACTGGGTGTTCGTCGCTGTGGATGGACCTATGTAGCTTCGCTACATGTCCATCTTACGCTCCGAACTAAGCGATGCAGTGAATCTGTCGTCGTTTTACTCCTCCATCTTCTACTGCCCTGCTCACCAGGTACCCTGGAAGGATAGGAAGCCATACAACAAAAAAAGACACACCCTCAGGTGTGCCTTTAAGCAATCAGCGGCTTCCTATCCTCCCAGGCCGTCTCCAGCCAAGTACTTTCGGCGTTTATGAGCTTAACTACTGTGTTCGAGATGGGAACAGGTGGATCCTC
>JAWERH010000371.1:0-2653 GCA_032482215.1 Veillonella sp.
ACAGAATGAAAGGGTTAATGCGATTGTGGATATAACCAAGTTTTGTTTAGCAATTTTTTTACCAAACTTTTCCCAAAATTCTGGATTTTCTGGTTGCCAATTAGCCACAATTTCGCTACGGCTTGCCCCTACTTGAGGCATTTTTAGTTCGCTCATTTTGAACTTCTCCTTACTGAAAAACTATACATGCAATGAAGACATGGAGGATACAATTATCAGTCAATGTATATGAATATTGCAATCTATAGAATTTCTATAGAAAGTATTCGAATTACTTAGAGAACTGAGTTATAATTATTGTATCAACAAAATTTGCAATGTCTTATATCACAAATATATTATATATTGTAAAAATTTTTGTGAATGTGACATAAAACACACATATTCTGAAATTAATAAGTTATAATAATCATATATATACAAAAAAGTATATAATACATGTACTTTTACTATAAATAGATTAGTATAACTAATGGATTTTATTTTAAAAGTACAATGGAGTGGTGAAGGTATGGATGAAAATTTAATTAACCAATTACTTGCTTTGCCGGGCGAGGAACTCCATCTTAAAAAAGGTGATTTTCTCTTCCACGAGGGGGACAAGGCAGAACACTTTTACGTAGTCATTAAGAAGTTCGAATCTAGTGGGCACATTTTTGCGTTGCGTCTAGTAGGTCCGAATAATGTAATTGGTGAGGTTCCGTTGTATGAGGAGAACACAAGAACGTATGTGTTCAATGCCATCGCTCGGGAGGATTGCTCTGTTTATTCCATTCGCTATGATGTGTTAGAGTCAGCCATTGCAAAAGATCATTCATTGGCTATTGCGATGATGAAAATCTATACATTACATATGCGGCGTCAACAGGCAAAATACCGAGACTTGCTGTTAAAGGGAGCATTTTATTCTACCTTGTTGCGCTTAGCCAATAGTTATGGTGTGAAGCGCGAGGATGGTATCTTTATCGATATCGCCCTAACAAATCAAGAGCTAGCTGAATTTGCTGCCACATCAAGAGAAAGTTTAAATCGCATGCTAAGTGAGTTGCGTAAGTTGGGCTATGTAGCCTATGACAAACACCATCTAGTAATCTGTGATTTTGACGCTTTAATCGGATTGCTTGACTTAGAGGTTGATAATATAGACCCTAATATTAGTAATATCGAATAATAGGATTTTCTCCCTTGTGTTAGCTCAGCTAGCATAAGGGATTTTTTTGTAGTTTTGAAGGAGGACACGAGATGAGCTTGTTGTCTCAAAAGTTTAAGTTTCTTCGGAAGAAGAACGTATCTCCAAGCGGCCATCAAATAACTGAAGATGGCGGTCGCGAGTGGGAAAATTTTTATCGTGACCGTTGGTCTTACGATAAAGTTGTCCGCACAACGCATGGCGTAAACTGTACTGGTTCTTGTAGCTGGAATATCTACGTTAAGAATGGTGTTGTAGCGTGGGAAAATCAGGCTACTGATTACCCTGAAACACCAGATGATATGCCGGATTACGAACCACGTGGGTGCCCTCGTGGTGCAACATTCTCTTGGTATCTCTATAGCCCATTGCGCGTAAAATATCCATATGTGCGCGGCGAATTGGCTGAGCTTTGGAGAGAAGCTAAAAAGCATGCTAAGAACCCAATCGAGGCTTGGAAATCTATCGTAGAAGATCCTGAAAAAGCGAAAAAATACAAATCTGCCCGTGGTATGGGTGGCTTTGTGCGCTCCACATGGGATGAAGCGACAGAAATTACCGACAGAAATTACAGCAGCATCCTTATTATATACAGCAAAAACATACGGCCCTGACCGCAATGCGGGCTTCTCTGTAATTCCAGCGATGTCCATGTTGTCCTATGCATCAGGTGCTCGTTTCCTTAACTTAATGGGTGGTTCACCATTGTCTTTCTATGACTGGTATGCCGATTTACCACCTTCTAGCCCTCAAGTTTGGGGTGAACAAACAGATACTCCTGAATCTGGTGACTGGTATAATGCTGGTTACATCATGACTTGGGGTTCTAACGTACCGTTGACTCGTACGCCAGATGCTCACTTCTTAACAGAGGTACGCTACAAAGGTACTAAAGTTGTATCCGTATCCCCTGACTATGCGGAATCCACAACTTCTTCTGATGCTTGGCTCAATGTGAAAGCCGGTACTGATGCGGCTCTTGCTATGGCAATGGGCCACGTAATCTTAAAAGAATACTACCTCGACAAGGAAACTCCATACTTCAAAGAGTATGCTAAAGAGTTTACAGATATGCCATTCCTTGTACGCGTTGAAGATATCAATGGTACTGTACAACCAGGCCGTTTCTTGAATGCTAAGGATTTAGGTCGCCAAGAGGAAGGCTCTGACTTCCAAATGGTATTGATCGATGATACAACTAATGAAATCGTTGTTCCTAATGGTACAATGGGAGATCGTCACACAAACCCTGAAAAATGGAACTTACGCCTTGAAAACCGCGATACAGGGGCTAAAATCGATCCTCGCTTATCCGTGTTTGATCAACGTGAAGATGTGACTGTTGTTAAGTTGCCATACTTTGGCGATGAAGAGCACGAAGGCGTAATTGAACGTGCTATTCCTACAATTACAGTACAAACTGTAGATGGTCCTGTAAAAGTAACTACTGTATATGACCTTATT
>JAWERH010000372.1:0-1282 GCA_032482215.1 Veillonella sp.
GCAAATAGGGTATAATACATATTGGTGTATAGTAAACGTGAATTCAGATTATGAAAGGACTTTCTTATGAGTAAGCCACAACAAACAATTAAACAGGCTGTTTCATATCAAGGGATTGGCCTTCATAGCGGTGAACCAGTAAATATGGTTTTTAAACCTGCACCTGAAAATACAGGAATTGTGTTTGTCCGCACGGACATTGAAGGTCATCCTTCTGTGCGAGCACACATTGATAATGTGACGAACACTATGCGCGCTACTACATTGGAAAATGGTGAAGCGAAGGTTTTCACTGTAGAACATGTGATGGCTGCGTTCAGTGCTATGAATATTGATAACTGTTATATCGAGATGGATTCTCCTGAACCTCCTGTAGGTGATGGCAGTAGTGCAGTTTTTATAGGTCTCATAGAAGAGGCAGGCATTCAAGAACAAACAGCACCACGTCAAGTATATAAAGTGACACGTTCTCACGCTATATATGATGGTGATCGTTTTGTAGTTATTTTGCCATATGATGGCTATCGCATTACATTTACATCGATTAACAGCCATCCGTTACTTGGCACGCAACATTGTGATTTTGAAGTTTCGCCAGAATACTTTAAAGAACACATCAGTGCTGCTAGAACTATCGGATTTATGAAGGAATTAGAACAATTACAGGCTATGGGCCTAGCAAAAGGTGGTAACCTAGATAATGCATTAGTCTATGATGATGAGAAATGTTTGTCTGTACCTCGCTTTGACGATGAATTAGTTCGTCACAAGGCGTTAGATGTAATGGGCGACTTATTCTTATTGGGACCAATTGAAGGTCATGTAATTGCTTTGAAATCGAGTCATGAATTAAATTCAAGATTGGCTCGCAGTATAATGGAAGAAATAAGGGAGACACAGCCATGATTCTTAATCACGAAGACATTTTAGAAATTTTACCTCATCGTTATCCTATGCTTTTGGTAGATCATTCAACGAATTGTTCTTCCAAGGACACTTCCCAGGTAATCCAGTAATGCCAGGTGTACTATTGACTGAGGCTATTGCTCAAGTTGGTGGTATTGCATTACTATATCCTGAAGAAAATCGCGGTCTTACACCTATGTTTACAGGTATTGATAAAGTGCGTTTCCGTCACCCTGTAAAACCTGGTGATCAAGTGCGCATGGAAGTGGATATTGTTAAAATCAAAGGTAAAATGGGTAAGGTTGAAGGCCGTGCCTATGTTGGCGACAAATTGTGCGCTAGCGGTGAATACATGTTTGCCCTTGTATAATAATTG
>JAWERH010000373.1:0-1781 GCA_032482215.1 Veillonella sp.
CACTCTCCCGTGAGCTTTGGTGGCGAATGCAGCAGTAGTCATCGACGGTGGTTCCGTTATACCCGCAACGAGTCCCAATTAGGGTGGTACCGTGTTATGAATATAACGCCCCTTTGAGCAACGACAGTTGTTCTGAGGGGCTTTTTTTATTGTAAAAGTCTAGTAAAATTACTGATTTGATGTATCTACGTTGGCTTCAGCCGAAATAGCGTTGAAATCGGCGATTTTACTAAACTTTCACAATAGATAGATATAATACAGTGTTATGTTTTATTAGTATAGAAAAGGTGAAGATTATGGATCAAAATCGCGTATATTTCTTCGATACAACCCTTCGTGATGGGGAACAAACACCAGGTGTGTCTTTACAAACTCCTGAAAAAATTGAAATTGCGAAAGGCCTAGTACGCCTCGGCATCGATGGATTTTGACGCAGTACAAACGATTGCACGCGAAGTGAAAGGCGCAACAATTTGTGCGTTGGCACGTGCTAATGAAAAGGACGTACAAAAAGCGATTGATGCATTGAAAGATGCGGAACGTAGCCGTTTGCATGTATTCATTGCTATTTCTGAACTTCATATGGAATATAAATTAAAAATGACTCGCCAAGAGGTATTGGATAAGGTTAAATCCGTATTGGCATATGCAAAAGGTAAGGTTGATGAAATCGAGTTCTCCGGTGAAGATGCGGCACGCTCTGATTTAGATTTCGCATGCCAAGTATTTGGTGTTGCCATTGCTGGTGGTGCAACAATTATTAATGTACCAGATACAGTAGGTTACATGAACCCTAATGAGTTCGGTGATAAAATCCGCTATATTAAAGAACATACACCAGGCATTGAAAATGCAATTATCTCAGTTCACTGTCATGATGACTTAGGTCTTGCTAATGCAAATACGTTAGCTGCTATTAAAGCAGGTGCACGCCAAGTAGAAGGCACAATTAATGGCCTAGGCGAACGGGCTGGTAACGTAGCGATTGAAGAAGTTGTAATGGCTCTTAAAACACGCCATGATTACTTCGGCGACCTTCAAGTGAACATTGATACAAAACAATTTACGAAAGTTTCTAAACTAGTAAGTCGTTTGACAGGTGTTGTAGTTCCTCCAAATAAACCAATCGTTGGATCTAATGCCTTTGCTCATGAGTCTGGTATTCACCAACATGGTATGATGAGCAATCCTGAAACATATGAAATCATGACTCCTGAGTCCGTAGGGGCTGAAAAAACAGACCTCGTATTGGGAAAATCAACGACCTCTTCGCTAAATTCAAAGAATTGGCTGACCGTAAAAAACAAGTATACGATGATGACATTATCGCTCTTGTAGTAGACAACTTACATCATAAAAAAGCATTCGAGCTTGTGGCTCAATACTACAAATTGGGTGAAAAAGGCTATGCTTACGCAGACGTTCGTCTCATGACTCCAGAAGGTGAGAAAGCAGATGCTGCCGTAGGTGACGGTCCAGTAGACGCATCCCTTAAAGCAGTTGAACGTGTAGTTGGCTTGCCAATCAGCTTAAAAGACTACCAAATCCGCGCTATTACAGCAGGTAAAGATGCCCTTGGGGAAGCAACCCTTAAGGTAGAATACAACGGTCGTTTATACCATGGTCGTGGTATCAGCACCGATATCGTTAAATCAAGTGTAAATGCATATATTAATGCAGTAAACTCAGTATTCCTAGCTATGGAGCTAGAACAAGAGGAGGAAAAATAATATGGGTATGACCATTACTGAAAAGAATATGGCTCGCCATGCGGGTCTTGA
>JAWERH010000374.1:0-1275 GCA_032482215.1 Veillonella sp.
CATTTAGCAATATCTATAGCATGGTACGTAATGATAATTTTAGCACCGGCGCGCTTCATAGAAAGCATTGTTTCCATAACGAGGCGTTCTTCGTCGATAAGACCAGCTGCAGCAGCGGATTTAACCATCGCATATTCGCCAGATACATTGTATACCGCTACAGGTAATTCATAGCGGTCACGTGTTTCACGAACGATATCCAAATAGGACAAGGCTGGTTTAATCATGATAATATCTGCCCCTTCAGCGATATCGAGTTCTATTTCTCTGAAAGCTTCCAAGCGATTAGCTGGGTCCATTTGATAGGATTTACGGTCCCCAAATTTAGGTGCAGAGTTAACGGCACCACGGAACGGACCATAGTAAGCGGATGCGTATTTTGCAGCATAGCTCATAATAGATACATTAGTATAACCTGCCGCATCAAGGGCTTCACGGATAGCGCCTACACGGCCATCCATCATATCGGATGGAGCCACCATATGGGCACCTGCTTCTGCTTGGCTTACCGCTACTTTACAAAGCAATGGCAATGTTTCATCATTTAAGATTTCATGATCATCAATCATGCCACAATGGCCTGTTGTTGTGTATTGGCACAAGCAAACATCAGCTACCACCAATAGGTTTGGCACAGCTGCACGGATGGCTTTAATAGCTTGTTGTACAGGTTGGGATATATCCCATGCAGAGGAACCTTGTTCGTCCTTATATGTAGGAATACCGAAGATTTCTACCCCAAGAATACCAAGATCATATACCTCTTGAGCCATTTTTACAGCTTCATCAACGGATAAGTGGTATTGGCCTGGCAACGTATCGATTTCTTTTTTGATACCTTCACCAGGAACAATAAATAATGGGTAAATTAAATCAGTTACGTCGAGTGTCGTTTCCCGTACCAAATCACGCATTTCTGGATTGATACGCAAGCGGCGAGGACGGTATGTTAAATCGTACATGTGTATATACATCGCTGATGACAGCTGGTTTAAGACCTGCACTCATAGCTGTAGCGGCTGTGATAGGTCCGATGCAAGCAATCTTAGTATTGCCTAATAGTTTCAATGCATCATCGCCCAATAATTGAATTGTATTGGTTACTGTAGAGGAACTTGTAAACGTAATATAGTCTACAGTACCTGCAGTTAATGCATTTACTAATGCTTCTTGTTGAGATGTATCTTGTGTCGTTTCATATAAACGCAAAATATCTACATCTATATCGTGATGACGCAAAGAGCGTGGAATTACGTCGCGCGCTACTTTTGGTTG
>JAWERH010000375.1:0-1652 GCA_032482215.1 Veillonella sp.
TTCGCCAAATTCAGGAATGACATTGGATGCAGTACCACCAGCAATGATCCACGTACCAATACGACTTTCAGGACGTACTTGTTGACGCATCATATCCATCGCATGAATAGCGAGTTGCACACCGTTTACCGCGTTGATACCATTCCAAGGCTCACCGGCTGCATGAGCTGGTTTACCGTGATAGCGAGCGCGGAAACAGTCGAGCGCCAAGAATTGTGAATTTGGTCGTGTTTCTTCCCCATCAAGGTGAACCATGATAGCAAAATCATAGTCTTTAAATACCCCTGCGTTACACATATCCACCTTGCAACCTGTGGCTTCTTCATCAGGTGTACCGATGATATCGATGTCCATATTGAAAGCAACGCCGTCTTGTTGCATTTTATGTAGTGTTAATGCTGCCAGAACACTCATAGAACCGCTGGCAGAGTGACCACATGCATGACCTACTTCAGGGAGTGCATCATATTCACAAAGGATAGCCAAACGACCTTTTGGATTATCTACTTTCACAGCAGAAGCCTTGAACGCTGTTGGCAAATTACAGAATTCATAGGTAACATCTATGCCATGTTTTTCAAGAACAGCGCCGATCGTTTTAACAGACTCAAATTCATGACTCGACAGTTCAGGGTTCTTAGCTAATGTATAATTGATGGCAAAAGCATCAAGTGCGAAGCTTTTACAAAGATCAGAAAAGGTATTCGTAAGGGACATAGTGCCTCCATGTATATACGCCAATGATTGTAAAGAATGAAGATACTCTACAACCTAAAATAGAGAATCTTATATTACTATAAAGTATGGCCTAAGAGTGAGCCATCTTAAATAAAAATTTTAAATATAATGATAAATATAAAACTCTTTTACTCTTAATTATACAATGTTATTGCCTATTATTGTAAAATTCCGTACAATATAAACAGAATTTGATAAACCATGTATATGGTGTTTAAGTTCAAAAAATTGACAGCCATCGCCCTCGTAGCGGTAGCAGCAATGGGTTTATTGGCTGGTTGTGGCAATGACAAACCAAAAATGACACAACAAGAAGGTGTATTGCGTGTAGGTTCTGAAACTACATTCCCACCATTCGAATTCACTGAAGGCGACAAATACGTTGGTTTCGACGTTGATTTGTCCGAAGCAATTGCTAAAAAACTTGGTTTAAAAATGGAATTCAAATCCATGGGCTTCGATGCTTTGATCCCAGCAGTTCAATCTGGCGATATCGACATGATCGCAGCAGGTATCAATGCTACACCTGAACGTGAAAAAGCATTGGACTTCTCCGATGTATACTTGTTGTTCGTAAAGACAATACAACAATCCACAATATGGATGAATTAGCAGGTAAAACTGTAGGTGCTCAAATCGGCACAATCCCTGTTGAAATGGCTCAAAAAATCCCTGGTACAACAGTAAAACAAATCGATTCTAATGCTAATATCTTCATGGAATTGAAAGCTGGCACAATCGATGGTGCTATCATCGATAACGCAGTGGCTATGTACTACCTCAAACAAGGTGCTGACAAAGACCTTAAACTCGTTGGCGAACCTACTAAAGCTGAAGGCACAGTTCTTGGCATGAAAAAAGGCAACAAAGCTTTACAAGAAGCTGTTAACAAAGCTCTTAAAGAACTTAAAGAA
>JAWERH010000376.1:0-2021 GCA_032482215.1 Veillonella sp.
GTTTTGATGAAACTAATAAAGAATTAAGAGATTTTATTGAGTATTTTAAATCAAAACGAGAAGAACGAATCGATGAGATTATTAGACGTTGTAATAATGTTGGATATTTTATATCGAAAGATGAATTACTTAAAAAATTTCCTAAAACACAAGCTTATGGGCGTCCACATATTGGTCAATTATTAATTGATGGTGGCTACGCTAAGGATATTAATGATGTGTTTAAAGGTATTCTTCGAAAAGATAGTCCTTGCTATGTGCCTAAGGTTAAGGTTGAGGTACCATATATTATTGATATTATTCATAAAGCTGGAGGCCTTGCCGTTATGGCTCATCCTAAATTAGTATCTAGTGATGAGTATGTTGTAGAAATGTTAGCCTATGATTTTGATGGTATGGAAGTTTACCATACTAAACATAATGATGATGATGTGAAACGATATAAAACATTAGCAATAAAACATAACTTGTTTATTACAGGTGGTTCTGATTATCATGGTATTCCAGGAAAAGCACCCGATAAATTTGGAGACTACTTGGTATCATCTGAGAATGTATCAGAATTTATTAGTTTGTTATAAATAATGAGGTTGACTATGGAAGTCGTTGCATTTGTAGGTAGTAGTGGCACTGGTAAAAGCCATCGTGCGCAATGTATTATCGATGATGGTATTTTAATTCACGATAATAAGATTGTAGCTGGTTTTTCTGCTAAGAAGGAATCTAGCCGATTAAAAGCTGTTCGTCGTGCCATTTTCCAAGATGAAGTGCAAGTAAAATCAGTACGTGAGCAATTAGACAAAATCAATCCTAATAAACTTATGATTATTGGTACATCCGATAATATGGTTAAAAAAATTACGAAAGCATTAGGCTTGCAAGATCCTGATCGATATATTCGCATTGAGGACGTTGCTACGCCTAAAGAAATTGAAAGGGCACAACATGCTCGTCTAAAAGAAGGTAAACATATTATTCCGGTTCCAACGATGGAATTGAAACCTCACTTTAGAGGGTACTTAATTGATCCAATCAAAACTATGTGGCGTCGACGTACATTAAAAAAACAAGACCAAGATACATTGGGGCAAATTGGGTCAGAAGGCTTTGAACGATCTGTAGTACGCCCTGCTTTCAGTTATTATGGACGACTCACCTTTGATGATGATGTAATTATTAAATTGATTCGCAATGGCCTTAAAAAAGTAGCTGGTGTTGATGAGTCTAGTATTATTTCTTTCAAAAAAGGTAATAAAGGCCAAAATGGTCTAGTCGTAGATATGGCTGTTGTTATTGAACATGGTTATCCTGTTAAATCATTAATGCAACAGGTGCAAAAGTCTGTTCGTAATGAAATCGAATATATTACAGGCATGTCTATTGAACGGATGTCCATAAAAGTTAAAAATATTATAGAAACAAAACGTAAGATTGTTAAAGTATAGGAGTTAGAATGAAGTCTTATTATATTTACACCTATGGAATACTGCTGATTCTGAGCGCTTATCGCATCAGTTAGAATCTGTTGGCTATACACCTACAGAGGACGTAGAAACTGCAGATTTAATATTATTAAATACTTGTGCAGTACGTGAGAATGCAGAAACAAAAGTCTATGGCCGCATAGGTGAGCTAATGAGACTGAAGAGAAAAAATAAAAACTTGATTCTTGCTGTTACAGGATGCATGGCACAGAAGAATCAAGCAGAAATGTTTAAGCGCGCTCCACATATTGATATTGTCTTAGGTACTCATAATATTCAACATATTAATGAAATGATTGAAGAGGTACAACGAGGTCATACACATCAAATCAATGTAGACATGGATAATTCTGTATTGCCAGAATTGGAAGCAAAACCTAATGGTACCTTTTATGCATGGGTACCTATTATGAATGGATGCAATAAGTTCTGTACGTACTGCATCGTTCCTCACGTTCGTGGTAGAGAAATTAGTCGTCCTGTAGAGGCCATCGTAAAAGAGGTAACCGAACTAGGGGCAAAAGGGTTTAAAGAGAT
>JAWERH010000377.1:0-1469 GCA_032482215.1 Veillonella sp.
GAATTTGACCCTCGTAAATACTTAGGACCTGCTCGTGATGCTATTAAAGGCATGGTAGCTCACAAAATTAAAAATGTATTGGGTTCTTCCAACAAACTATAATCAATGGCTAGTGGATTTTTAAAAGGAACCTTAATTTTAACCATTGCCGGTTTCGTAGTGAAAGCCATCGGTAGTATTAACTGGATTCTTCTATCCCGCATCTTGGGTGGTGAAGGCATCGGTATCTACCAGATGGCCTTTCCTATCTATTTGTTACTATTACAAATTTCGAGCGCAGGTGTGCCGATTGCCATCTCTATTTTGACGGCAGAACGATTAGCCTTACACGACTTTGGTGGTGCTAAGAGAGTATTCAATATATCTTTTACAATGTTAACCATTACAGGCTTTATCGCCAGTCTTGCCATGTACTTTGGTGCAGATTGGCTAATCTCTAGTGGACTCATTGCTGAAAGCCGTGCCTACTACTCTATCATCGCGCTCGCTCCGGCAGTATTCTTTGTAACGTGGATTTCCTGCTTCCGCGGGTATATCCAAGGCTATGAAATGATGACGCCAACGGCGGTCAGCCAAATCGTAGAGCAACTATTACGTGTTATCGTCATGCTCGGTGCCGCAGCTATCTTGTTACCTTATGGTCTACCGGCTGCTGCAGGTGGTGCTAGCTTAGGTGCTGGTGTCGGTGCCTTTGGTGCCTTCGTGAATCAGCTAAAGAAATTTTGTCACGACTCTTAACATTGTCCATTCCAATTTCCTTAGCAAGTATCATGTTGCCATTAACAGCTAACCTCGATTTGCTCATCGTACCACGTCGACTCTTAGATGCTGGTTTCCCGATGAACGAGGTAACAGAACTGTTCGGTTATCTTACAGGTATGGCAGTTCCGCTCATCAACTTGGCTACCATTATTACAGCGGCCCTAGCAACAAGCATTGTACCAGCTATCTCTCATGCCTTTGCAAAACGCGATCATCAAGGTATTTATGAACGTACCTCTGGCTCTATGAGATTGACATTTATGGCTACTGTACCATTTACGGTACTATTATATGTCTTAGCTGCCCCAACAGTTACTTTGATTTACAATGCACCTAAGGCAGAATTAGCTACACAAATCACTGCGTTCTCTATCTTCTTCCTCGGTGTACACCAAGTAACAACAGGTATCTTACAAGGTCTCAACAAACCTCGTATTCCTGTAATTAATATGGGTATTGCTTTAGTAATAAAAGTCATCCTTAACTGGACATTAACGGCCATCCCATGGCTTGGTATCGGCGGTGCTGCGTGGGCAACCGTTGCTGATATTGGCTTTGCAGCGTTACTCAACTTGATTTATATCAAAAAATACACAGGCTACTTCCTCGATATTTCCCTTCTATGGAAAAATGTGGTCAGTGCCGGTGTCATGGGTATACTCATCTTTATGAGTTACCACTACTTAACAGATATCTTACCAATGTGG
>JAWERH010000378.1:0-1904 GCA_032482215.1 Veillonella sp.
TTACAAGCAGGATGTCGGCAGTTCGATCCTGTCATCGTCCACCAACGTAAGCGGTTATCTTCGGATAACCGCTTTTTGTTATATAACACAATAGCTATTTATATATATCAATAGTTATTTCTATTTATATAAAAATAGTTATTTATTTAGAAAATATTAGTTATAGACATAAAAATAGGCATAGAAATAAACATAGAAAAAAGAGTACAACTGTAGCAGTTGTACTCTTTGTATTTAACGCGGCGCGTACATGATGATATAAACGCCCACAAGACAGACGAGACCGCCGATGATATCATATGTGTCTGGTCGCAAACCATCGACGAGCCAACCCCATAGGATGGAAAGGGCAATAAATACGCCGCCGTAGGCTGCATAAACCTTACCGAAGCTTGCTTCTGGTTGGAAGGTAGGGATAAGACCATATAAAAATAAGATGATGGCACCAGCCAGTAAATATACAGGGCCTTTATCGTCGCGCATATAGAGCCATACTAAATAGCCGCCACCGATTTCGGCTAAACCGGCTAATATAAAGAAGAAAATAGATAAGAGCATAATAACCTCACAGTATTAATTGAAATCTATTCTCTATTGTACAACTTGTTAGCGTA
Organism: Veillonella sp.; assembly: GCA_032482215.1. Taxonomy (GTDB): domain Bacteria; phylum Bacillota; class Negativicutes; order Veillonellales; family Veillonellaceae; genus Veillonella. Next base: position 615 of record JAWERH010000378.1, read on the forward strand.
GAGAGCAATTATTTAATGACCAAGGTGAATCGTTACTAGTGGTAAAGAAAAGAATGTTAAAAGATATAGATATTAAAAGGTAAAAATGTTAAATATAGACATTAATAGCGGATATAATAAAATTAAAAACCCGTACACATATATGTGTACGGGTTTTGTTTCGTTCTTATAAACGAGCTGGTGATTCGCTGTGTACATAATCCATGAAGGTATGCATTGTTTCCGATTTAGAATTGTTTTTCTTAAAGGCGAAGCACACTTGTAGTTTAAATGGTTTTTCTAAAGGTATGTAGCCATCATTGATATTTAAAGAATTTAGATTTATTTTTTTGGCAGTAGTCGATCATTGTATATGGGTTGGATAAACGGCTACCTCTAATATGTAGGTTTTGTTGGCCGTTACCCACATAGTTTTTCAATGTGCGATACATAAAGTACTTAGGTGGATACATAAGCAACGGTTGTTGCTGAATTGCTTTCAAACTAGCAACTTCCATACCATCGATAATGTTTGGCGCATAGTATACGAATTCGTCCTCGCGAAGGGCTGTAGATTCATATGCTGACATATCCTTGTTATTTGGTAAGTAGAGGAGGGCAATGTCGATACGATTTGAACTCAGGATGGTTTTGGAAGAAGTGGGATACATATCCGTTAAGGCGAATGTCCCCTAAACTACGCAATACACCAATATTTAAGATTGGACGTTCTACCTTGCTGGCTAAACGGATTGATTGAATAGCACGTTCCAATGTGTCGAGAACTTGTTCTGCTTCTGGTAGGAATAATTCACCTTCTGGTGTCAAACGGCTACCTCGTGTAGAGCGGGAAATTAATTTCACACCAACTAGACGCTCTAATTTTTTCATTTGAGCGCTGAAAGCTGATTGTGTAATGTTCATAGATTGTGCAGCTAATGTAAAGCTTCCTGTTTTATTATAGGTAATAAAACTTTGTAGCTCTTGCATTGTAGGTAACTCTTTCATAGTATTCCCCCAATATTGACATAAAACTCCAATGATACCTATTACCTTTCTTACTAATATTGTAGCATACTATAATTGTTTTTTCATCTAAATCTATAAAATATGATGAAGCATGCACAATCGATATAGCGTGTACTATTATCATAAAAAAGATTAATTAAAAATTGTGATTATGCACTTATTTCAATAACTTTCACAATTATCATGTAAGAGTATAATACATTTGTGACAAGTGAATAAAAAATGAGAAGGAACTCTGTTATAATGAAGTTGCTTAATCCAAACATTACAACAAAAGGAGTT
>JAWERH010000379.1:0-2008 GCA_032482215.1 Veillonella sp.
TATGTACTCCAACAACAATGACCAAATGGTATCTGTAAATAATACAGCTCGTAAAGCATTGGAAGCTGAAGGTGTACAAATCGTTGATACTGAAACATTTGCAGACAAAGATACAGACTTCTCTGCACAATTAACTAAGATTCAACAAGCAAAACCTGATGTAATTGTAGTTGCTTCTCTATACCAAGAAGGCGCATTGATCATGAAAAAAATGCGTGAAATGGGTATGAATCAACCTGTAATTGGTTCTAATGGTTTCAATAGCCCTGAATTCATTAAAATTGCAGGTGCTGCAGCGGATGGCGTTATCGTAGGTACACCTTGGTTCCCTAACAAAGACGATCAAAAGGTAAAAGACTTCCGTAAAGCTTACAAAGATAAATATGGTAAAGAACCAGACCAATTTGCAGCGCAAGCGTACGATGCAGTTTACTTGTATGAAGCAGCATTGAAAAAATCTGGCTCCACTACAGATCGTGAAAAATTCCGTGAAGCATTGAAAAATATTGCAGACTTCGTTGGTGTAACAGGTCAATTCAAATTCAACGAAAAACGCGACCCTTCCATGGAAGTTCAAGTTTTACAAATTAAAAACGGTCAATTTGACGCATTAAAAAAATAAAAAGTTGAGGTAGTATAGTGTTTTTACAACAATGGTGCCTTCGTTGGTCTTTTTATGGTAACTGTTTTTGACGTTAACATTTTTGTAGCCCTTATCGTAGCTATGGCTGTCGGTGCTATCCTCGGTTATCTTTTAGAATTTGTGGCGCTTCGTCCACTACGTAAGAAAAAGGTGTCTCACTTGGCACCACTTATTAGTACCATTGGTGTTTCTATTTTTCTTGAAAGTTTGGCATTATTGCTTTGGGGCCCTCAAACAAGATCTTTCCCACCAGACTATATTGGTGGCCTAATCGACTTTGGAGTTTTCAAAATTTCCATGGTACAAATTATTGGTTTAGGTGTTTCTGTTGTTTTAATGCTAATTCTTAATATAGTTATTAAGAAAACTAAAATTGGTAAGGCTATTCGTGCCGTATCTATGAGCACAGAAACAGCGGCTCTCTTGGGCATTAATCCAACAATGATTATATCTGTTACCGTTATGATTGCATCTGCCTTGGGTGCAGCAGCAGGTGTATTGGTAGGCTTGTCCTTTAATGCTATTGAGCCTACTATGGGTGTTATTATTGGATTTAAAGGCCTTGCTGTACTTATCTTAGGTGGTCTTGGTAATATTACAGGCGCCATGGTTGGTGGTTTTATTTTAGGTGTAGCAGAAATCTTCTCTGTTGCATATGGGGCCTCTACATTCCGTGACGCGGTAGCCTTTGGCCTCATTATCTTATTATTATTCTGGCGCCCACAAGGCTTGTTTGGTTCTAAAGATAAAGGGGGTAGACCTTAATGGATTTATTAAACCCGTATTATCTACAGATCGTGATGTTCTTCATCATCAATGCCATCATGGGTATTTCTATTTACTTCACACTTGCAAGTGGTCAGCTTTCTTGGTGCATACGTAGGCGCTATCCTTTCTTTGAAGGCTGATTTGCCTATCGTTGTAGGCATTATCATTGGTGGCCTAGTTGCCAGTCTTGTAGCCGTTATTATCGGTTTACCAACAACACGTCTTCGCGGTTTATATCTTGCCATTGCTACTCTTGGTTTTGGCGAGGTGGTGCGTGTTATTTTCTTGAACTTGGATATTACTAATGGTGCATTAGGCCTTTCTGGTATTCCATCCATTCCTCAAGAATTAACAAACTTAGCCTATGAACTTGATATCGATGGTTTGATGGGTATTGATGCTGTTGCATGGGGCAACTTAATGGCTATCATTATCCTATTGGCAATCTTAGTATTGATTATTGCCTTCTGTGTACGCATTAATAATAGCCGTGTTGGTCGTGCCTTTGCAGCGATTAAGGCTGATGATCATGCAGCAGAATTAATGGGGATTAACGTTGTATACTACAAGATGATGGCCTTTATCATTGGTGCTTTC
>JAWERH010000380.1:0-2116 GCA_032482215.1 Veillonella sp.
AATTTGATGCGCGACGTATTCACTGTAAACGGTGATGGTGCAGTGCCAATGATGAAAAAAATTATGCGCCGTGTCGGAGACATTGGCCTATTTACCTTGATTCGTGATGCTTGGAAAGGGGTGCGTTCCCTATGAAATTAGAAGAGCGTTTGGGCACCAATAAATATTATGTAGATGAAACGTCTCCTCATATCTTGGTGGATGGCGCTGGTTTTAGCCTTGAAGAGAAAATGAAACTCGTAAACGGCTGTCCTGCCGGTCTATATACATTACAAGAGAATGGCGATTTAGCCTTTGATTTTGCTGGTTGCTTAGAGTGCGGTACATGCCGCGTTCTTTGTGGTGAAACAATCGTAAAAACATGGAAATATCCGCATAACGCTAAGGGCGTAGAATTTAGACAGGGGTGAGTGTATGGAGTTATTAGTATGTATCAAACAGGTTCCAGATACATCTGAGATTAAGCTGGATCCGGAAACAAATAATCTCATCCGCACAGGCTTGCCTAGCATTGTAAACCCTGACGATATGCATGCGTTAGACAGGCTGAAGAAGCGCTTCGCCAGTGTTTATCCCTCGGTGCCGATGATGCAGTACTCGTTACAGATCGCGCGTTCGGTGGTGCCGATACATTGGCTACTAGCTATACCATTGCATCTGCCATCCGTCATATTCAACGGACTATGAACCGTCAATTCCAAATTATCTTCTGCGGTAAGCAGGCTATCGATGGCGATACGGCACAAGTAGGTCCTCAAATTGCAGAGGAACTCGGTATGGCACAAGCAACGTATGCTTGTAAATTTGCTGTAGATACAGCGGCTCAAAAAGCAACTGTAACACGGGAGCACGAAAATGGTTACGAAATCGTAGAGGTTCCATTACCATTGCTTGTAACGGCTACAGCTGAGCTCAATGAGCCGCGCCAACCAGGCCTTTGGAGCTCTATTTATGCGAAACGTTACACTATTACTCACATTACATTGCGCGATATGCCACATATTGATGAAAGTCGTATCGGTCTTAACGGCTCTCCTACGCGGGTGCGCAAGGTATACCAACCACCTCTTCGTGGCAAGGTAGAAATGTTGCCATCCATCGAGGAAGGGGCTAAAAAGGTTAGGATAATGATGAGGGTGTAGATGTAAAAGATCCTGTGCAACGGGCTGCGTCTGTTGAAAGCGTATCCCCTAGTGAGTTTAAGGCGGTAGCTGCCGCTAAAGGTGATGAAGGTTCTAAAGGAGGTGACCGGTAATGGCCGTAACAAATTTTGATGAATATAGAGACGTCTTTGTTGTAGCCGATACCATCGATGACGTGGTACATCCGGTTACGTATGAACTAATCGGTCAAGCTCGCCGCATTGCTAAGGAATTGGGCCAGCTCGTTTTTTGAAAGCCCCCTTTTGAAATACTATACAACGGATGGCTACACTAAGGTGTTAACAGACTTCTTTAAAGATCATAAGCCTAATATCCTCTTGATTGGTGCCACTAACAATGGTCGTGACTTGGCGCCTCGCATGTCTGGTCGTATGCAAAACGGCGTTGTTGCAGACTGTACTATTTTGACAGTAGATACGAATGAAGGCCTTGTTGAATGGACACGTCCTGCCTTGGGCGGCAATATTTTGGCGGAAATTATTTCTCCAAACCATCGTCCTCAAATGGGTTCTGTACGTCCTAACGTATTTAAAAAGCCTGAACGTATTGCAGATAGCTGGGGTCGCATCCAAATTGAGCAATTCGACCTCAAGCCTGAAGACATTCGTATGAAACGCCTCGACTTCATTCCATTCAGTAAAGATGGTTACAATATCCAAGAGGCAGATATCATCGTAGCTGGTGGCCGTGGTATGGGCTCCAAAGAAAACTTCGATAAACTTTACGAACTAGCCGATGCTATCGGTGGCGTTGTAGGTGCTACACGCCCACTTGTTGAAAAAGGCTGGATTGAATTGCCATATCAAGTAGGTCAAACAGGTAAAACTGTAAGCCCTAAACTATACTTGGCATTCGGTATCTCCGGCGCTATCCAACACGTGAGCGGCATCTCCGGTGCTGACACAATCGTGGCTATTAACAACGATCCAAACGCAGAAATCTTCCAGCACGCT
>JAWERH010000381.1:0-1727 GCA_032482215.1 Veillonella sp.
TTCTCCAGATTGAATCGCATTAGTTTCCATAGCATCACGCTCTGTTAAACGCTTATATTGTGCTAACATAGCTTTGATTTTTGCAATCAATACAGATGGCGAGAATGGTTTTTCAATGTAGTCATCAGCGCCTACACCTAAACCACGGATTTTATCAATATCATCAAGTCGAGCTGTTACCATAACAATTGGTACACGAACCTTGTCTCGAATTTGGCGGCAAACTTCAAAACCATCCATTTCTGGCAACATAACATCAAGGATGATAAGGTCTACAGGAGTATTTAAGGCAGCCTCAATACCTTCAGTACCATTAGTCATAATAGTTACATCATAACCTGCCACCATCAAATAATCACGCTCAATATTGGCGATATCCAAATCGTCTTCAATAATTAAGATATGTTCACTCATGATTCTTCTCCTTGTTTAGGAAATTCTAATATAATACGTAGACCATGTGGTCTTACATTTTCAATCACAACTCGGCCTTCAAAGATTTCCATAATTCGACGAATAATCGACAATCCCAGACCACTACCTTCTTGTGGGTTCGTACGAGATGAATCTACACGGTAGAATGGACGCATTAGACGTTCTAAAGATTCTGGTGGTACCCCTGGACCATCATCACTGATAACACAGTATACAAAATCATCATCACTAGTTACATCAATAACACAATGACCAACATCGGCTATTTTATACTTAGCACTATTGTTCAACACATTTTGTAAAACCCGCTGTAACAATTGTGGGTTTGCATTAATGAAAGCATTTTCCGCTGCTATACGGAATTTAATTTCTAGACCTCTTGTTTGATAAGGAGCCAAATGATCTTCTACAAAATCACGTACATATTGACCGAGTTCAATTCGTTCAGATGGACGGGAATAACTCCTCTAACATCGAATCTAAATCATTAGCTCGTTTTAAAATAATTCCCATGTAGCGTTTTTGTTGTTCTTCTGTTGGTGCTATACCATCACGAACACCTTCTGCGTACGCTTTAATCGCTGTTAACGGCGTTCGAATATCATGGGATATCCCTGCTAGTAACTCTTTTTGTTGCTCCTGTTCCATTTCAATCTGGCGATTGGCCATTTCTAAGGACTTTGTCATATTCTTAACATGAATCATGATAAAGCGTGTAACAAATCGGTTAATAGCAAAGAACGTAACAATAAAGAGTAATATAGCCACTACAATAATATAGAAGGAAACTGTTTCCATTAAACTATCACTACCATGAGTAGCGCGCTTTATAGCAATATGATATACGTAAGCATGTCGTCCATCGTATTTCCGCATTTCATATACGAACGTATTATTGGACTGATATACAATACCTTGTAATTCAGGGTTTACATCAATAAGACCAACAATAGCAGAAGCACTATAGATTTGAGGATTACCATAGCTGTACACCATATTACCTTGATCTAGTACCTCTACATATACTTCCTTCGGATCAAGTAGACTATAGCTAGGCTTTCACTTTTAAACTGTTGTTCCTGCTCAATACGCAAATAGTAACCGGCATTAGCCAATATGCGCAGACCTGTAAAGTATAACAAAAATAAGATAATTGCTATCAAAATAGGCACTACAAAGAGCACAACATTGGATATCCAAATCCGTATTTGTAAATTCACAGGGTTACCTCAATATCATAAATATTAGATACTTCTTATAGTTTACGCTATTTTTAATACTTAAAGCAAGTA
>JAWERH010000382.1:0-1882 GCA_032482215.1 Veillonella sp.
TCCTACGGCAGACTCTTCACATTGAATACCAAAATCACCAGATTCATATAAATCATTTAAATGACGGCCTAAGGTCTTCCGATCGACGGATACCTCGTACCGCTCGGCTAATATACTGCGAATCTCCTCTTGAGATAAAGTATGATTAGCATCCGTTTCACTTTTCAGGATTTCTAGTATATATACTAGAACGGCCTTCTTAGATGCCATAAAAGACTCCTTTTACAAATAATACAATAAAAACAACATTGTAACTAATACAATTTATAATATCATCCACAACACATCGGATGATGTTCACAAAAATACCCATACATAGTATACCACACTTTTCATATATGGTTCATTTATTTCTCATTAATTTTATCGATTTACTATACTTTTTTGGCAATATTAAATAACTAAATGTAATAATTATTAAAAAAGATTAAATTAAATTATATAAAACAAAAACCCATTACTACTTAATACACATAAATGTTATAAGTATAATGGGTTTTATGTTTATTCTGAAGATTATATGAATCTTGTTTTTCTTACTTCTAATAAAGCCTAATTGCTCCATACGCTTCGTCAATTCATTATAGAATGCTTCCGCCATGGCATTTTGGTGCTTACCAGTTTGGGCCTTATCAGCGCTAAAGAGAGAATCTTTAATCTTCTTAATCATCGTAGACTTAGCTTTAGGCTTATTCAATAATTCCATGAACAATAAATCTTCTTCAGAAATATCACCAATAGCGTCATTGAACATATTTGCACCATAAATATATTCACTACCACCATCAGCAATAGCTTTTACAAAGTTTGTAAAACGAGCTGGTACATAGGATAAGCCCTCCATATATTCCTGTTTATCAGGGAATGTTTTATAGAATCGAATACCACCGCGTACCATATGTTCAACGATAGCTTTATATAAACTACATACAGCTGGTTCTAAGTCATCTTCAGATGCATTAGCAGTATCATGAGCAGCTTTTAAAATGGCAAGAGCTTCGATCATATTGAAAGTGCCACCATCTTTAATGAGCGCTTTGAATGTATCTCGTACAAGCTCATTTTCAAACATTTCTAATGCTTCTTCATCAAAGAGGATTTGGAATACAAAGCTATTTACAATAGACCGTACAGGTACTGTATTTACCTTATCAGGATTAGCTACATCATAGCTAATATCCTTTGCAGCACTTTCTTTGCAAATAATAGACTTGCGGAATGTTGTATCAAGCATAAAGTCTAAATATTGTTCTTGCTGCATCACATACATAGCTAAGATTATGAGCTTTTAAATGATCATTGAATTGATAGAAGTAACATGGATCATTATGAGGTTCTAAATGGTCATGACCTACATAATAATCATCCTTTTGCATAATGGAACGCAAGGCACCTAAGAATTTACTATTACGCTCTTTAAGGTTATCATAATTAAGAATTTGAGCACCTACTAGACTACCTACAGTTTTACCGCGTAATACCTTTTCCTTATGATCGTGTGCCAACCTGGGTATGTATTATAGGATACATAAGCAATACCATTATCAGCCAAATGATGGGATATAATATCAAGTAGCTTATCCTTCATTTCATCGCTAATCCAAGAGTAAAAACCATGAGCAATAATGTAATCAAAGGTTCCTAAGGTCTCATCAAAGTTCAAAATATCCCCTTGCAATAGAGATACATTATCTAATTTGGCATCACTAATAATTTTGTTGCCCTTTTCCACTTGATCTTGAGAAAGCTCAATACCTACAAATGTTGCTTCTGGATTATGCATAGCTTGAGAAATAATATTTCCCCCATACGTAGCACCTAATTCAAGTACACGTGCTGTTTTAGCCGTTGGTGGCTTAAGACCTACAAGTGTACCATACGC
>JAWERH010000383.1:0-1088 GCA_032482215.1 Veillonella sp.
TTGCACAGGCACGATTTTCAATATTTTGTTCCAACGCGCTATCAGCGTTGGTAAAAAGGTTCGCACGAATACAGGTATTGCTAATACGCCAGTATCTGTTAGCTATACGGCTGTTAACCTCGCTGAGGATAGTTTAGATAAACCATTATCTGAGGCGACGGTACTCATCTTAGGTGCTGGCACCATGAGTGAGTTGACCGCAACACACTTACAAGCAAAGGGCGTAAAAACGATTTTCGTATCTAATAGAACCTTTACCAAGGCAGAGGCTTTAGCTGAGCGCTTTAATGGCAAGGCTGTGAAGCTAGATCACTTTGTAGATTATGCTAAAGATGCGGATATCCTCATCACATCTACAGGGGCACCACACTATATTATTACTGAGCGTGAAGCAAAGAAAATTACCTCCCTTCGCAAGGGTGAGCCTATTGTTATGATTGATATTGCGGTACCACGCGATATCGATCCCGGCGTAGCAGATATGGAAGGTATTTACCTATTTAATATCGACTCTCTTGAAAGTGTAGTCGAAGAGAATAAGGCACAGCGCGAAGAGGAAGCTCGTCATGCAGAGCCTATCATTCATGATGCTATTGAAGAATTATTAGATAAATTGAGTTATTTAACGGTGCGCCCTATGATGGCATTGCTCACAGAAAAAGCAGAGCGCATTCGCCGTCGTGAGTTACATCGCGCATTAGCGAAATTGCCTGATATTTCCGATAAGGAGCGCCGCATTATGGACTCTATGAGTCGCATGATCATCCGCAAAATGTTGCGTGAACCGATGATTCACTTTAACGAAATCGCTGGTACAGAGGAAGAAGGTTTGTACTGGGATTTATTCAAAGATATGTTTAATCTTGGCAGGCTGAACATATTAGTGCAGAGTTACAACGTCTGTACCCAAACATTACGGTCGAGCTAGTTCACTTTAATACAAAAGGGGACCGTATCTTGGAAAAACCACTGGCTCAAGTTGGTGGTAAAGGTTTGTTTACAGCTGAATTAGAAGAAGCTATGCACAAAGGCGACATTGATATCGCCGTACATAGCTTGAAAGATATGCCTACAGAGTTGCCAGAAGG
>JAWERH010000384.1:0-1177 GCA_032482215.1 Veillonella sp.
TGCAGCAGAAAAGATGAAAGAAGCCGGTGCAAAACGTGCTGTTATGCTTCCTGTAAGTGCTCCATTCCACAGCCGTTTGATGGAACCTGCAGCTCTTCGTTTAAAAGAAGAGTTGGATAAAATCCAAGTGAGCGATGCTCAAATTCCTGTAGTAGCAAATGTTACAGGTAAAATTTTGACTAATGCAAACGAAATTAAAGAGTCCTTAGTTACACAAGCTGCTAACCCTGTATTGTGGGAAGACTGCGTAGCTGAAATGGTTAACTTTGGTGTAACTCGATTCGTTGAAGTAGGTCCTGGTAAAGTACTTACTGGCTTTACTAAAAAGATCAATAAAGATATGGAATTAGCCAATGTTGAAGACATTGCATCCTTAGAGAAAACGCTTGAATTTTTGAAAGGGGTTCGATAAAATGCATTTAGAGGGTAAAGTAGCCATTGTAACTGGCGCATCCCGTGGCATTGGTCGCGCTGTAGCCAAGAAACTGTTGAAGCTGTACAAGCTTTTGGCCGTAAAGCCATTAAAATTAAAGCCAATGTAGCTAATGCTGATGAAGTTGCTTCTATGGTAGAAGAAGCTCATAAAGAGTTTGGTCACATTGATATTCTCGTAAATAATGCGGGTATTACGCGCGACGGTTTGTTGATGCGTATGAAAGACGAAGATTTTGATGCTGTTATTGATATCAATCTTAAAGGTGTATATCTAGTAACTAAAGCAGTATCTAAAATCATGATGAAACAACGTTCTGGTCGTATTATCAACATGACATCTGTTGTAGGTGTTATGGGTAATGCGGGTCAAACTAACTATGCAGCTTCTAAAGCTGGCGTAATTGGTTTCACTAAATCCTGTGCTAAAGAATTAGCGAGCCGTGGCATTACTGTTAATGCTATTGCACCAGGCTTTATCAATACAGATATGACTGATGTATTGCCAGAAAAAGTTAAAGAAGCTATGGTTGCTGAAATTCCATTGGGCCGTATGGCTGATGCTGAAGAAGTAGCAACAGTAGCAACATTCCTTGCTAGCGATTTTGCTAACTATATTACAGGCCAAGTCATCAATGTAGATGGCGGTATGGTGATGTAGTTTCAAAATTAGACTATATATAAATACACTTTGAAAGGAGGTGAACCACCAATGAACACTTTCGATAAAGTAAAAGCAATCGTT
>JAWERH010000385.1:0-1133 GCA_032482215.1 Veillonella sp.
TTCACAACGGTTAGAAATTTTATTTAATGATCTAAGTGATATTCTAGAGGAATTTAAACCGGATAAGTTCGGCGTAGAGGAATTGTTCTTCAATCGCAATGTAACGACGGCGATTAAGGTTGGGCAAGCACGTGGAGTTATCTTGTTAGCAGCTGAACAACAGCGTATTCCTATTTATGAATATACACCGCTACAAATCAAGCAAGCTGTTACAGGATACGGTAAGGCTGATAAGAATCAAGTTATTTATATGACGATGAATATTTTGGGGATTCGTGAGAAAATTAAGCCCGATGATACAGCGGACGCATTAGCTGTTGCTATCTGTACGGCCCATAGTTCTCACAATGATAGATTGAAGAGGTTGGTATAATGATAGGGTATGTACGGGGCATCGTAACACATCGCGTTTATGTGCCGACCACTACGCGTCAACAATTGATCGAAGGTCATGAGGCAACGCTATTCACGTATCTCAACGTACGTGAAGATGCGATGCAACTCTATGGCTTTTGGACGGAAGAGGAATATGAGTTGTTTATTTTACTCATTTCTGTTTCTGGTATAGGGCCTAAGGTGGGGCTTGGCATTTTGTCTGGCATGACACCGGAGGCTTTCAAATTAGCTGTTATCAATGGACAAGTGCAGCAATTAACGAAATTGCCGGGCATTGGTAAGAAGTCTGCAGAGCGACTTGTTCTTGAATTAAAGGATAAGTTAGCGAAAATGACGCATATATCTGCAGAATCACCAGCAGCCATACAGCCGATTGGCGTTGCTGCTAGTGGTGCTGCCGGAGAGGCCATTGAGGCTCTTGTGTCGCTAGGCTATTCAGAACGAGATGTGGCTGACATTGTAGAGTCTTTAGATGATGGTAAGCGCGATGTATCTGAGTTGATTAAAGTCAGCTTGATTGAGCTTGGGAAAGGACGATAAGGATGAACGAAGAAGTACGCCTTGTCGGAAATGGCGAGCACGAAGAAGATATGTGGCAATATAGCCTGCGACCAAAATTCTTTAACGAATATGTTGGTCAAGAAGAGGCTAAAGGTAATCTAAATGTGTATATTCAGGCGGCTAAGCAACGTGGTGAAGCCTTAGATCACGTATTGCTCTATGGTCCACCAGGTCTT
>JAWERH010000386.1:0-1221 GCA_032482215.1 Veillonella sp.
GAAAAATAATAGGAGGAACATATAGATGGCTAAAAAATCTATGATTGAACGCGAAAAGAAACGCGCTAAAATCGTTGAAAAATATGCAGCTAAACGTGCAGCGTTAAAAGCAGCAGGTGATTATGAAGGCTTGTCCAAATTACCAGCAAATGCATCCCCAACACGCTTACACAACCGTTGCAACTTAACTGGTCGTCCTCACGGCTATATGCGCAAATTCGGTATCAGCCGTATTGCGTTCCGTGAATTGGCGTACAAAGGACAAATTCCTGGTGTTAAAAAAGCCAGCTGGTAATATTAGACGAGAGGAGGTTTTTAGATTATGGTAATGACCGATCCTATCGCGGATATGCTTACGCGCATCCGTAATGCAAATGCTGCACTTCATGAAACGGTAAACATTCCTGCATCTAGAATGAAAGCAGCTGTTCTTGACATCCTTTTACAAGAAGGTTTCGTAAAGAACGTAGAAAAAGAAGAAAACACTTTAAAAGTAACTTTGAAATATGGTTCCAATAACGAAAAAGTTATTACAGGAATTAAACGTATTTCCAAACCTGGTTTACGTGTTTACGCGAAAAAGGAAGAACTTCCTCGTGTACTTGGTGGTTTGGGTATCGCAGTTATTTCCACATCCAAAGGCGTTATGAGCGACAAACAAGCTCGTAAAGAAGGTCTTGGTGGCGAAGTAATCGCATACGTTTGGTAATAGTAGCAATAGGAGGTAGAAATAATGTCACGTATCGGTAGAATGCCTATCGAGATTCCTGCAGGCGTTACTGTTACATATGATAACCATCATATGAACGTAAAAGGTCCTAAAGGTGAATTATCTCGCGATTTGCATCCAGATATGATCCTTCCGACAATAAAGCTCATCGTTCCCTTCACGGTTTGACTCGCGCTCTTGTTGCTAATATGGTAACAGGCGTATCTGAAGGATTCACAAAAACTCTTGAAATCAACGGTGTTGGTTACAGAGCGGCTAAACAAGGCAATAAATTAGCTCTTACACTTGGCTTCTCTCATCCAGTAGAAATGGAAGCTCCAGCTGGTATTACAATTGAAGTTCCAGCTCCTAACAAAATCGTTGTTTCTGGTGCAGACAAAGAAGTTGTAGGCGCAGTAGCAGCTGATATCCGTAAATGGAGAAAACCAGAACCTTACAAAGGTAAAGGTATCCGCTATGAAGGCGAAGTTGTTCGTCGTAAAGCTGGTAAA
>JAWERH010000387.1:0-1739 GCA_032482215.1 Veillonella sp.
TTATAAAATATTGTAGAAGATCTTGTCCACTCGAGAGTCCTGCACCTACAATAACACCTATGTAGGCAAATGCAATTTTCCATGATTGTTGCATTATATTTTCCTCCTTTCAAATACATAACTTAGTATACAAAATAATATTATATCATACTAATGATTCAGTTGATGGAAATCTCACCGCCAATCTCTATAAGATTAGCTAAGACTGGACCTATTTATAGGCCTTAAGTTCAATACACTAACTATTGAATTGACGTCGTGTACATGTGAAAGTACTGCTTCATAAATGTAACATATATCACATTTTTAAGGCAATAGATTGGGGATATATCTATGTGTAAAAAATATAATGTGAAAGTTGAAATAAATTAGAGAATTCCCATTTTTAAGCGGTTTTAAGATGTAAATCGTTTATTTTATATGAATTTGTTATAGATTAATAATTATAATTTAGGATGTTATTTATTTAAGTTTTCCACAATGCTTAGAATATCTTCTGCTTTATGGGCAATATGTGTTACGCCTAGTTCTTGGTGGAGAGATTCTTCTCTAAAGCCCCAGGTAACACCGATACAGAGTAGGCCAGAGTTTTCTGCAGTAGCAACGTCAACTTCAGAGTCACCTACATAAATAGATTCTTCTGGTGTAGAATCTACTTCTTTTAAGGCTTGGAGTACCATGTCTGGTGCTGGTTTACGTTGTAATCCTGGTCTTTCACCAATAGCAACAGGTAAGCGATCACCGAAGTATTCTTTGTTGAGAGGTGTTACACCTTCTTGGATTTTGTTAGATACGATAGCCAATTTATAGCCTTTTTCACGTAATGCATCTAGCATATCTAGAATGCCTGGGTAAGGAGCTGTTGTATCTTTTAAATGCTCACCATAGTAAGCTTTGAACTCTTCAATGTATGGCGCTAGTTCATCATCTGCTACAGAACTTGGTAAACATTGACGCATCAAATAGGTTACTGCATTACCGAGTGCTGCCTTTACCTCTGCTAGAGACTTTTCAGGGAAGTTATGTGTACGTAGTACATGATTTACAGCATTCGCTAAATCTGTAGCCGTATCGAGCAATAACGATGGTTGTATATTTCATGGGATCCTCCAATGTTAAATCAATATGTACTTTATAAGTATATGATAAATATGGAGAAAATCAAGAGAATCAAGAGAATAGCCATATTTGTTACTATAATTGTGTTACAATAATAAGAGTATTAATCACAGTGTATAGGAGGCGTAGTATGACTGAAATACAAGCTCTTTTATTGATAAAATCTATTCTTGAATCCGCAGATATTCATGGTATTGAAAACATTTTGGCTGAGGATTGCGAATACATGTCCACAGGGCGTGGTATTATTGGCCGCAATCGTAATGAAAGTATTGAGTTTTTATCCTCTATGACTGAGTCTATTAAGGCTGATAATGTGCCTGTTACGTGCAAGGTATGCGCTATTCCATGAGGGGCGTCATGGTTTGACCGTTTCTTATGAAAGCGGCGATAATTATGTGTACATGATTTTTGTAGATGTAAATGAGGAAGGCCTCGTAGACCGTATCGTATCTAGTCAGGAAAATTATAGTATTGAGTATGATGATCTTCGTTTTGGCGATGATGAAAGTGAGTATGCTTTTATTTCTGCACCAACTACTGTGAAAGATTGGATTACAGCCCTCAGCATGTGGCTTGAAACCGGGAATGTTGATGTAGATGATTTTTATCAGTACATC
>JAWERH010000388.1:0-1300 GCA_032482215.1 Veillonella sp.
ATGGTCTTTTGGAATCATCAAATGCGCACGAGCAGTAAATTTTTTATCAAGACCTACGATAGTATCAGCAGAAATCCATTCTTTACCACGGCTATCATAGACTGCATCACGTGCAATATTAGCAAGTTCCACTTCGTCAATGCCTTCATCGCCAATAATGCGACGAGCTTTTGCATAGCGACCTGTAGTTTTACCGTCATTTGTAACAAGTACCTTTGCATCAGCTGGCAAACCTTGCTCGCATGGTTTATATACAGACATATCGAGGACGATAACACCAGGTTCTTCAGTGGCCAATTGGTACGCTTGTGCCACAGATGTAATAGGCGTTACATTGTTTCCATAAAATGCAGTTTCAATAGTACTGCGCATCTTAGAAAATAATGGGTTTGTTTTAATTTCACTTTGCTTCCAAACGCGTCTTGTCGACATAGTATCCAGATCCTCACCTTTAATATATACGTAATTTCTCTTGTAAAAGTAGTTTAAGATAAGAAAATACTGCCTCGGCAAATACTTTCATTATGTTTTATTGTACCCTTTTCAGACAAATTTGTATACACAAAACAGATGAATTATTCTCAAATTAGTGCAACATATTTATTTTTTAGCTTTATTAATAAAGCCATCTATTTTACCAATCAAATCATCTACATCAAAATCACCACGCTCTGCGATCATCTTAATAGTAGCCACCTTAGCCATAACCTTTACCATCGGAGTTTTCAATTTCTCAAACTTAGGATTCAAAGAAATCAAATAATCTACCACTTCAGGGCTTTGCTTAATCAAGTTAGATAGCGTAGTCTTTGCATCGATATGGAATCTCCCATCTGCATCGGTAGTAAGTGGTTCTTCATCAACCTCTTCTGCGGCCTCTTGAGCTAGGGATTTATCATTACCATTATTATCTGTATTTCCTACAAAATCAGTCTTATCCCAAGTCAACAAGGTACGAGAGCCTTCAAGTTCACGAATATGAGTACAATCTTGCATCATTTCTAAGACACCGCGGAATTTACCATTTTCATCACGTACTGCTGTATAGATAACGTAGATAAACAATCCCGGTTTATTGATCCAGAATTCAGCTTGGTTTTGCTCACCAGAACGAAATTTCTCTACGATCTCTTCTACAACATGAACAGACTTAGCAGGATGACAATTCTTCACTTCACGACCAATAACATTGGCACTGCGCGGGAATATACGATGTGGCGTATCACTGTAAAACTTAACGAGTTCATTTTCATCAACATAAGACAAATCTACTGGAAGATGACGGAACAGCAAATTGATT
>JAWERH010000389.1:0-1544 GCA_032482215.1 Veillonella sp.
AGGTTTGTTTACAGCTGAATTAGAAGAAGCTATGCACAAAGGCGACATTGATATCGCCGTACATAGCTTGAAAGATATGCCTACAGAGTTGCCAGAAGGGCTAACTCTTGGTGCTATCTCTGCTCGTGAAGTGCCTTACGATGCGCTTGTGAGCCCCGTGTATAAAACATTAGATAAATTACCGCAAGGTGCTCGCATTGGTACGAGTAGCTTGCGCCGTCAAGCGCAGTTATTACACGTCCGCCCTGACCTTAAGGTAGAGGTGATTCGTGGCAATGTACAAACTCGTTTAAGCAAGATTGAAACAGAAAAATTAGATGGCGTTATCTTGGCGCAAGCGGGTTTAAAACGGTTAGTCTTAGAAGACCAAATCACACAAGTCTTCACAGCTGACGAAATGATTCCTGCCGTTGGTCAAGGGGCGCTCGCTATCGAGTGCCGTGCTGACGATACGGAAATGCTTGAAATGTTAGCTCCTATTAACGACGAAGCTACACGCTATGCCGTTGAAGGGGAACGTAGCTTCTTGCGTCAGCTAAATGGTGGTTGCCAAGTGCCTATGGGTGTACATGGTACTATTGAGAAAGGCCAATTGACCTTAAAGGCTATGATCGCTTCCATCGACGGTAAAACGGTATACGAAGGAGAAATTTCTGGGCCAGCGAAAAAAGCTGAAATTCTTGGTAAAAACCTTGCAAAAGCCTTATATGAAGAAGGGGGCAAACATATTGTGGATGCTCTCATAGAGGAAGGAATCATAAAATGAATATCTAATCGGTGCAGGCCCTGGCGATGTTAAACTCATCACTGTAAAAGGCCGTGAATGTATTGAAAAAGCAGATGTAATTGTATATGACTATTTAGCAGATGCTCATTTACTTGAATGGGCTCGCCCAGATGCAGAGTTGATTTACGCTGGTAAACAATGTAAAGATCACACAATGCACCAATGGGAAATTAATGAGCTGTTGGTTCAAAAAGGTAAAGAAGGTAAAATCGTTGCACGCTTAAAGGGCGGCGATCCACTCGTGTTCGGTCGCGGTGGTGAAGAGGCGATGGCCCTTGGGGAAGCTGGTGTACCATTTGAATTCGTACCAGGCGTAACATCTCCAATTGCAGCCCCTGCTTATGCAGGTATTCCTGTAACACAACGCGCTATGGCTACATCCTTTGCGGTTGTAACAGGTCATGAGGATCCTACTAAAGAAGTATCTGGCATTCATTGGGAAGGCCTTGCTACAGCGGTAGATACACTTTGCTTTGTAATGGGCGTTGGCAACTTGCCTACCATTGCAGAAAAATTGATGGCTCATGGACGCCCAGCTAATACACCGGTAGCGCTTGTTCGTTGGGGTACAAAAACAGTTCAAGAGGTTCTCGTATCTACTCTTGAACATGTAGTAGAAGACGTAGAAAAGGCACAATTAAAGGCGCCAGCTATTATTGTAGTAGGCGATGTAGTTAACCTTCGTGAAAAATTACAATGGTTCGATAATAAACCGTTATTCGGCAAAACTATTGTAGTTACACGCGCTCGCTCCCAA
>JAWERH010000390.1:0-1553 GCA_032482215.1 Veillonella sp.
CCTGTTATCCCACCTGAATTGCGCCCTATGGTTCAATTAGATGGTGGTCGTTTCGCTACATCTGACCTCAATGATTTGTACCGTCGTGTTATCAACCGTAACAACCGTTTGAAACGTTTGTTAGACTTAGGTGCTCCTGATATCATCGTGCGCAACGAAAAACGTATGCTTCAAGAAGCTGTTGACGCATTGATCGATAATGGTCGCCGTGGCCGTCCTGTAACAGGTCCTGGTAACCGTCCATTGAAATCCTTGTCCGATATGCTTAAAGGTAAACAAGGTCGTTTCCGTCAAAACTTGCTTGGTAAACGTGTTGACTACTCCGGTCGTTCCGTTATCGTAGTAGGTCCTGAACTTAAAATGCACCAATGTGGTTTACGTTTGGTAGAACGCGGTCAAGCATCTAATATCAAGGCAGCTAAACGCCAAGTTGAAAGAATCGGCCCTGGCGTATGGGAATCCTTGGAAGAGGTAATTAAAGAACATCCAGTTCTCTTGAACCGTGCCCCTACATTGCATAGACTTGGTATTCAAGCCTTCGAACCAATCCTTTGGGAAGGCCGTGCTATCAAATTGCATCCATTAGTATGTACAGCCTTCAACGCCGACTTTGACGGTGACCAAATGGCGTGTCACTTACCATTGTCCGTAGAAGCACAAGCAGAAGCTCGTACATTGATGCTTTCTAGCCACAATATCTTGTCCACTAAAGATGGTAAACCAGTAGCAGTACCATCTCAGGATATGATCTTGGGTACATATTACTTAACAGTAGTACGTGAAAATACTAAAGATAACGCTAAAACATTTGCTACTTATGATGAAGTAATGCTTGCATACGAATCTCATATTATTGGCTTGCAAGATATTCTTTATATCCGTTTACCTGACCATGGCCGTGTAGAAACAACGGCAGGTCGCTTGATCTTCAACAATGCACTATTCCCAGAATTGTGGCAATATGAAAAACGTGAAGATGGCACTTACTCTTTAGGTAAGGTTATGGATAAGAAAACAGTTGGTAAATTGGTTGACCAATGCTTCCAATTGTTTGGCAATGAAGGTATGACTGTAGCTATTGCAGATATTAAAGTACCAGAAGTAAAAACTGGCTTGTTAGACACAGCGGAACAAGAAGTAGAAAAAGTATCTCGCTTGTATCGTCGTGGTCTTATTACAGAAGAAGAACGTTACCGTAAAACTATCCAATTGTGGACTCAAGCAACAGAAGATGTTACTGATGCCATGATGGATAATATGGCGCGCGATAAAGATGGCTTCAACCCTGTTTACATGATGGCTATCTCTGGTGCCCGTGGTAACAAACAACAGATCCGTCAGCTTGCTGGTATGCGTGGTTTGATGGCCGATCCATCTGGTCGTATCATCGACTTGCCAATCAAAGCAAACTTTAAAGAAGGCTTGACTGTATTGGATTACTTTACATCCTCTCATGGTGCTCGTAAAGGTTTGGCCGATACAGCGCTTCGTACAGCTGACTCCGGTTACTTGACTCGTCGTCTTGTTGACGTATCTCAAGACGTTATCGTTCG
>JAWERH010000391.1:0-1872 GCA_032482215.1 Veillonella sp.
AATAGAGACGGCTTGGGAAACCTAGGGCAATAGGACGTAAAGGAGCGCAGCGACGCGTACGTCCATTGCATCAGGTTCGACGAAGCCCTTAAGGTATATATGTTAATTTAGATCATAGCCTTAACTACTGCCATGGGCGAGTGTGATAGGAAGCCGCGACTAGTGGTAGGAACCAACTCCATCCTTACGGTAACGCGGCACAACGTGCCAATGTTACCGAACCGCAAACCAGTTGAGTAGCTCCAAATACATGTAAATACATGTAAAGTCTATCCAAATTTATGTAAGATATACATTAATTGTTTCTATCTATCTTTAAATATTTATCCCTAAATAACCACTATATTATTCAATGGAGATTTACCTCTTAATGATCAAATATCCACCATATAGCCCTAATTTTACTTTTTTTAGTGCTATTTCTATACATAATAGTTTATGTTTAACTGCTTTAATAGATCATTATACATGTTATTCTTTAATCAACTTTACTAATTAATCATCTTTATGTAATTAATATTACTTTAATTTTAAATTTTAATAATCACTATCTACTACATATTCTATTCATGCATAGGTTTATCTGAAATTCACATATAAAGCTTTAAATATAGATAAATACTGGGTTTATACCTATATTAGTATTGTCTAAATATGTACCAAAATTTACTCGTTTCATATATGTCTCATAAAACTTTCACTATGTTTTCACATAGAATCTATATACTAGCAATAGTTGATTGAGATCAACTAAGGAAATGGAGGTCTACTGCAAATAACTTTTACCTGTCCCTTTTACAAATAATACAAACAACACAACACAACACAAAACAATACAACACATAAAACAACACTTAAATACACAACAATACTCTCCCTGTGTATAAACAAAACAATACATATACAAAACTCTCTAATTATATATACCATCTCCCGTATATATAAAGGTAAAAGTTAGGTAGACATAAGAGCCCTTGAAAAAGGGCTCTTTTTCCTTTTAAATTCACTATTATTTCATTATTTTAAAGCGCTTTGTTTCTTGACATAGGGTCTATTTTTTGTTAAACTAATCAAGTATCAAGCACGGCTTGATGAACATAGGGGTATAGCTCAATTGGTAGAGTAGCGGTCTCCAAAACCGTTGGTTGTGGGTTCAAGTCCTACTGCCCCTGCCAAATTTGGATTGCGGTCTTCGGACCGCATGTCCATAAAATTACTCAAAAAATATTAAAAAAATGCTTGCATAGATTTAAGCGTTGTGTTAATATAAGTGAGTACCAAGTACATGACTCAGTAGCTCAGCTGGATAGAGCGTTTGACTACGAATCAAAAGGCCAGGGGTTCGAATCCCTTCTGGGTCACCAAATTAAAGCATCACAGTAATGTGGTGCTTTTTTATTTTATCTAAATCAGTAGAGTCCTTTATTTTATTATATGTACACTTTATATGGCGAGCTTTTAAAAATTGCCAATTAGATAATACTTAGATTATTTTAGCTGACCTGCAGCTACGGCAAGATCTCTCCAATAGATAGCTTGCATATAACCATAAGTATCTGGTTTTAAAGTAATCAATTTAGCTTTAGGTCGTTTTTCCTCACGTAATACTCTACCTGTACGGGCATCGATAATATTACGTTGCTCTTGGACCCATTGAATTGTATCGGCATCTTGATCAAAGTAATAATGGTTTATGTACTCTGTCATATAATATTGAGCCCCTTGATGGCTATAGGTACGACCGATAATTTCAAATTTATTACCTTCACCAGCGATAACTTTAACGCGTTGTTCTGCGTAATAGTTTTGACCATTCATACGATATAAGTAGGCATAACCTCTTGCATTCTCTAAGTCAGCAATATTGACTGC
>JAWERH010000392.1:0-1177 GCA_032482215.1 Veillonella sp.
AGTCCTCGATGCTGGCCGCCGTGCCCCATCTGGTGGTAATACACAATTGACACATTTTATGGTCATTACAAACCAGGATGTGCTCAAAGAGCTAGTAACACTTGTTCAAGAGGAATACGGCAAAATGCCGATTACAGAAAACACATTACCTTACATGGTGAATATCATTAAAATGTCCGGTGAAGGTAAGTTTGTATTTAACTATGGTGCACCAGCACTCATCGTACTAGCAAGCCAAGCGAGCTATGCAAACAACTTTGCCGATGTATCTTGTGCAATGCAAAACATGATGCTCGCTTGCAATGAACTCGATCTTGGCAGCTGCTGGGTAAACCAAATCCGTCACCTCCAAGACAACGAACGCATCCAAGCTAAAATGCGTGAACTAGGCCTTAAAGAAGGTGAAAAAGTATATGCTAGCCTTGCTATTGGCTATCCAGACTTACCAAACGGTCTTAACCGCCGCGAAATTGAGCCAAAAGGCTATCCTGTAACATATATTGATTAATTGAGACTATAAAATCAATATATTTACGTACAGTATATAAATATATTCACAATTAATATACAACACAAAAGCGCTATCTATCCCACAACTCTAATTGAGTATCTATCGGAATAGATAGCGCTATTTTATTGACACCATTCATGTATTTTGGTGCTAGTTCTCTCTAATAAATAGTAGATATTTTAATGACCTATAATCTATGCGCTAAGCCCATAATGGTGCACTAAAATAACTATTTATCATAATTAAAAATAAAATATAGTCGACTTTTGGTCATACATGGTATGATTACAATGGCATTTTGTAGACTCCAGCTCCTCATATTGAACGATTACCAGAGGGGCAAATCGATTCCACCTACAAACGTCTTCGCAAAGAAGTCTTTGCAGGTACTTTTATTGGTTATGCTACATTCTATTTGATCCGCCAAAACTTTAGTTTGGCTGTTCCGTACATGATTGCTGAGTACGGCTACACTAAAGCGGATCTTGGTATTGTCATGACCCTCTTATCCGTAGCGTACGGCGTAAGTAAATTTGTCATGGGTAATGCGTCTGACCGCTCTAACCCAAAATACTTCTCCACAGTAGGTCTATTGCTCAGTGCTTTAGTTATGTTATTATTCGGCACCTTACCTGGTGTGTTAAGCAGTATTCCTATCATGTGCGT
>JAWERH010000393.1:0-1145 GCA_032482215.1 Veillonella sp.
ATTAGTACCTCGTGATTGATTGCGAATTTGATACTCTAATCTTATCACTTGTACTAATATGGATTTTTTATGTGTTCAGTTTCAATTTACAACTAAGCAGAAATAAAAAATACTACTAGAGGAATAGTTAAACAAATACCTGCTATAGTATTTGTAACTGGATTGGACCAAAGTGGCATAATAAATCCAAGTAATACTAAGGTACCACAACAGATTGGTGTACGCCAAACATGTTTTATCTCAGCCGATACTTTAGATTCTGTAGCACTAGCTCTGCCAAATTTCTTTTTAATAGTCATAATAATACCAGTCACAATGCCTACAATAAGAACAATATCCCAGATAGCCCATAATATTTTAAGAGCCATTGTATTATGATTATGAATATGGAGATTAATCATTGTAGTCATACCCGTAAAATACCAGGGGATATTTTTTGTAGAATACATATCCTTAGTAGAATCAGTATATAAATTAGCATAGACTGGTCAGCACCTAAATAAAATGCATAATGATGATTATTAAATTTAGATGGATAATCTATAGATATAAGCTGACGATCTGGGTATGCTTTCATAATTCGAGAGATAGCTTCAGATGGTTGTAAAATATCAGATTGACCAACTGAAAGTTCTTGCTTTGCAGTGTGTAGTACATCTGCATTATAGCTGTCATTAGCAATAAAAAATCCACCTATCCATACACCTGTAATACATAAGATAAATCCCCATACAGTAGCAACCATAGCAAATTCTCGGTGTAATGTACTTAATTTCATATAGTTAGACAATACAGTAGATTTGGCAAAGCTTTTACGAAATGGACCATATAAAAAAACACCAGAAATAATAGATAACCCACATACTAAAGATAAAATCGTTACAATATAAATTCCTGTTTTGCCAAGATCTAATCGAGTATGTAATTGGTGAAGCGTATGTAACACACTTCGAACCCAAGGATGCGCAGGCGTTTCATGATGCGTAGTTATGAGGGACTTTGTTTTAGGGTTATATAATACATAATCCCCTCCCATCCCCATACGCGCTGGAGGCGCTACAGTTGCGGAAGAATCAATAATACGATACCGTAAAATATGTGTAGCCCCCATAGCTGGAGAAATATTTAAAATATCCTTAGACGGA
>JAWERH010000394.1:0-456 GCA_032482215.1 Veillonella sp.
TTGCGATTGAAGAACAATTCCTCTACGCCGAACTTATCCGGTTTAAATTCCTCTAGAATATCACTTAGATCATTAAATAAAATTTCTAACCGTTGTGAATCAGTTAATTCCTTAGGAGTGGTAATAGCCCCATAGGCTACTGGCGTTAACTTGCTACCCTTCACGTCAATAATGCCATACCCGCATATAGCCGTGCCTGGGTCAATACCTATTATTCGCACCTCAATCCACCTTAGTTTAAAAATGAGATAAGCTGTAGCCTACCTCCATTACATAATCTATTTTATTATAGCACAATACCACATCGAATTTCATGAATTCCAATATAAAATTTATAAGAAATCTATTAGTATTCTTAACATTTACAAAAAATCTAAATTTCATGAATCAATAAAAAAGGAGCACCCCTCAGAGTACTCCTTAATATTATTCTTCTTCGTCGTCTGGCAAAATACC
>JAWERH010000394.1:461-1244 GCA_032482215.1 Veillonella sp.
GCTACTTCTGTTTCAATGCCCGCATCAGCAAGAGCTGCTTCTACCGCATCATAATCTTCAGGAGTAGTATAAATTTCAAATACATCGTCTTCGGACTTAAGGTCTTCTGCGCCCGCTTCAAGAGCTAACATAGTCAATTCATCTTCGTCATGACCTTCTTTATCGATAACGAATACGCCTTTAGATTTAAACATCCAACCTACACAACCGCTTTCACCAAGGTTACCACCTTGTTTAGAGAATGCATGGCGTACATCGGCAGCCGCACGGTTACGATTATCCGTCATAACCTCTACAGTAACAGCCACACCAGCAGGACCATAGCCTTCATATACGATTTCTTCGTATGCGTTCATATCCGTAGCACCAACGCCTTTATCGATGGCACGTTGAATATTATCCTTAGGAATATTGTTTTCACGAGCTTTTTGCAAAGCCAATTTCAAACGCATATTACCTGTTGGATCGGCACCACCCATGCGTGCTGCAACGGTAATTTCGCGACCGATTTTTGTAGCTAGTTTAGCCTTCAACGCATCAGTTTTGCCTTTTTTATGTTTAATATTTGCCCATTTTGAATGTCCTGACATAGACGCCTCCTATTTATTCCACCATGCCTCGCCCCGTAATCGATCTAAGATGATTGAAACGGCACTACGCACAGATAAATGATTGTATTCACCATGGCCATATATAGGTTCTAAAATATAGTCAAAGCTTTCCATCGTTTCTTTTGTCATACCATAACCGGTACCAAATAATACTAACACAGGGCGGCCCTCA
>JAWERH010000395.1:0-2171 GCA_032482215.1 Veillonella sp.
ATGTTCTTTAAGCATCATTATGATTTCATCATAATGATTTGGATTTACAACGATACCTACATACGCATGGTTTTTCGCAGCAGAGCGCACCATGGTAGGACCACCGATATCGATATTTTCAATAGCTTCCTCTAAAGATACATTAGGTTTTGCAATGGTTTCACGGAATGGATAGAGATTGACAACCACAAGGTCGATTGGTTCAATGCCATGATCTTCCATAGCTTTTTGATGTTCCCCGTTATCACGGATTGCCAAAATACCACCATGAACCTTGGGATGCAAGGTCTTTACGCGGCCGTCCATCATTTCAGGAAAACCAGTCAACGTCTCAACCGCTTTGGCTGCAATGCCTGCATCGGTTATGGCTTTAAGGGTCCCACCTGTGGAATAAATGGTTATACCTAATTCAACTAATCCCTTTGCAAAGTCTACAATACCTGTTTTATCAGAAACACTAAGTAATGCATTTTTAATCATGTAACGTCTTCCTTTGCTTACATATCAATCTTCAATATATACAACACGCCCTTTTATGGTGAGCTTATCTTCACAAAATAGTTGCAATGCCTCTTTATACGTTTTATGTTCAATAGGTAATAATCTATCACTCAAGGTATCCTCTGTATCATCGGGTAATACAGGAACCGTATTCTGCATAATGATAGGCCCCGTATCCATTCCCGCATCAACAAAGTGTACCGTACACCCTGTAATTTTTACGCCTCCGTCAATGGCTTGTTGACTGGAAATGATGGTAACAGAGCAGGATGAATATTTAATATACGATGTTCATATCGCTCTATCAAAGGAGTACCTACAATACGCATATAGCCTGCCAAGACGATACCATCAACCTTATAAGGCTCTAAAGCATCTAGTTGAGCCTGTTCGAAGCTAGCTTTAGAATCATAGTCGCTACGTTCCATAACAATAAGTGGAATATTCCAAGATTTAGAACGTTCCACAATTCCTGCATTGCCGTGATCTGTAATGATTACAACAAATTCACCATTGATATAGCCTTCTTGCATAGCCTTATACAGTGCTTCACCATTAGAACCACGACCACTGGCAAAGAGGGCTAATCTCTTTTTAGAATTACGCATCGAACTCAGCCCCTTTAAGGACAACAGGACCAACTGTTTCTACATCCTTTTGATCAACGATAACAATCATACCAATGCCCATGTTGAACGTACGGTACATTTCAGGCCATGCTACATTGCCCCATTCTTGTAGTTTTGTAAATACAGGAAGTCGTGGCCATGTTGTAACGTCTACCTCTGCAGTAACGCCTTTTGGCAATACACGAGGAATGTTTTCATAGAAACCACCGCCGGTAATATGAACCATACCTTTTACGAGTTCTTGTTCAATTAACGGCAATACAGCTTTAGGATATAAACGAGTCGGCGTCAATAATTCTTCGCCTAAGGTTTTACCAAACTCTGGAATTTTTGTATCCATAGATAATTGTTTATGGTCAAATACAATTTTACGAACCAAGGAGCGATGGCAGACCTAAAATTACGTCGCCAGCTTTGATACTTTCACCGGTAATCAATTTAGGACGATCAACGATACCAACGGCAAAACCAGCCACATCGTAATCATCGTTATCGTAGAATCCCGCCATTTCAGCAGTTTCACCGCCTAGTAAAGCACATCCGGACTCTTCACAAGCCTTTGCCACACCGCGCACAATATCTGCTACTTTCACAGGATCAAGTTTACCAACTGCAATGTAATCGAGGAAGAATAAAGGCGTTGCACCTTGCACAAGAATATCGTTAACACTCATGGCTACGCAATCTTGGCCAATGGTATCATGCTTATCCATCATGATCGCGAGGCGTAATTTGGTACCTACCCCATCTGTACCAGATACGAGCATAGGGTCAGACATAGAGTGACCAGCTAATGAATAGAGGCCCCCAAAACCACCTAAATCACCAACAACACCAGGTGTATAGGTGCGTTTTACGGATTCTTTCATCAATTCGACGGCGCGATTACCTGCATCAATATCAACGCCTGCATCACGATAGGTTAAACTAGTTTTATTCGAGCACATATTTGACCCCTTCCTCTTGTTCCGCAGGAACCTCTACACTGTAATCACCATTAAAGCAAGCAAAACATAAATCATTAGGCGCTATATCAGATAC
>JAWERH010000396.1:0-1265 GCA_032482215.1 Veillonella sp.
GCTCAGTGGTTCTCCATTGGCATTTATGATCCGCAACACATCTCAACACTCTAGCGATTATAATAACTTACGTGATATCCCTCGCCCCTCTCATGCGGACTTTACAGCTCGTATACGCTATGGTGATAAGGTAGATATGCGCGGTGGCGGCCATTTTTCAGCGCGCCTTACAGCTCCGCTTTGCGTAGCTGGTGGCATCGCTATCCAACTATTACGTGAAAAAGGCATTGAAATCCACGGCCATTTAAAACAAGTGGGAACGATTCAAGATACTCCTATCAACATGGTTCACCCAGATATGAAAGCATTAGCTAGCATCGCTACAGAGCCAATTGCTATGGTTAATCCACAAAAACGTAACGAAGTAGAAACCCTTGTTATGAACCTCAAAAAAGACGGCGACTCTACCGGTGGTATCGTTGAAGTCATTGCTACAGGTCTACCAATTGGCCTTGGCAACCCAAACTTTGACGGTATCGAAAACCGATTAGCTCGCGTAATCTTTGGGGTACCCGCCATTAAAGGCGTATCCTTTGGCGGTGGCTTTGATATGTGTGCACAACTTGGTTCCGAAGTGAATGATGCTACAAGATTACAACCACAACGAATAATAGCGGTGGTATCCAAGGTGGTATTACCAATGGTTTACCGCTCGTTATGCAAGTAGGTATCAAGCCAACACCATCTATTTATAAAGAACAACATTCTGTATCACTTTCACAAAAAGAGGACACATTGCTCACAATCCAAGGTCGTCACGACCCATGCGTAGCGCTTCGTGCAGTACCTGTAATCGAAGCTGTTACAGCCCTTGTTATTCTTGATTTTTTAGGAGATATTGACCATGAACTTAGATGAAGTACGCGTTAAAATTAACGATATAAACGACCAAATGCTCGCCCTCTTCAAAGAGCGCATGGAACTCTCCAAGGACGTTGCGGCGGCAAAGAAAGAAATGAACAAGGCTATTTACGATGCCAAACGGGAACGAGATATCCTCGACAAAGTAACTCGAGATGCAGGCCCAGACCTAGATCTATACGCACGCCGTTTCTTCGAAGCATTATTCAGCTTGAGCCGTACATATCAGTCTGAACAATTATTCCAAGATAATGAGTTCACTGTTAAAATGAAAAAGGCTATTGAGCAGTCCCCTACATTACCTCCACAACGTGGCAGCGTAGCTTGTGCTGGCGTCTTCGGTAGCAATGCGCAAGTGGCGTGCGATAAATTATTACCACTCAGCCAAATTCACTATGTAACAG
>JAWERH010000397.1:0-1015 GCA_032482215.1 Veillonella sp.
TTCGCCTTTTTTGAATTCAATAGGAGATTCAAAGTAATGACCTTTGCCGAGTTGTTTTACCAAGACGATAGCAGCCATGGCGATAACGAGCCAGCCATTGATTTCCTTAGATAGATAAGAGCCAAAGATAAAGGACACGCTGTACAAGAGCCAGAATAAGCCTGTACCGATACGATATTTATGTTCTTTATCAAGGAATGATTGAATGGCAAAGATAAATAGAATAATCCCTACGAGAAGGTATACATAATCTAAGGGCTGCATTTTATAGATAAGTTCTAACATATTATTCAGCCTCCTTTTTTAATTCTTCTGGTGTAACAAGGATATTAAATTCATTAGGTACTAATTTACCAGCTTTCATATCCTCTTCGTCACGAGCTACAGAACGAGCTACAGAGGCTTGAATTGTTTTATCAAAGATAATAAAGCGAATGAAGTTAACGATATAGGCACAAACAGCAGTTGGCAATCCGTATAACACCATATCTGTTAACTCTACAGAATAGCCTAATTGTTCCATAACACCTTTGATAAGCAATAACCCACCAGCAGCAAGGAACAAGTTTTGACCG
The DNA here is from genome assembly GCA_032482215.1 of Veillonella sp. GTDB lineage: Bacteria > Bacillota > Negativicutes > Veillonellales > Veillonellaceae > Veillonella. Next base: position 576 of record JAWERH010000397.1, read on the forward strand.
AAGAAATTGCCTATATTATCTGCAGAAGCAGCTATACCACGCACCTTATCAAGAGTACGTTGAGATACTGGGCGACCTTGCGCTACTGCAGCTTCACTCATAGGTGCGATCAACGGACGTACCATGGCAACCATACCGGACATGTTAATACCAAAAGCTACAGTTACTTGGCGTACAAATAAGTAAATCATAAAGATACGACCAGCCGTAGCAGCGTTGATCTTGCCGATCAAAATTTCTGCCCGTTCACGCAAGCCATGACGTTCCATAAGACCAATAACAGGTAAAATCAAAATAAATAATGACATATAACGATTTTTAACGAAAGCCTCCCCAATGGCACCAACGATATCGTTGATACTGAGACCACCTGCAAGGCCCGTTACAAAACCTGCGGCTACGACAACTAACAAGGCATTAAAGCGCAGCATCAGACCGAT
>JAWERH010000398.1:0-1029 GCA_032482215.1 Veillonella sp.
CACCTATTATCCGTATGTAGCCATTTTCTACCTATTCTACTTGGCTAGCTTTAGATCTAGTGAAAGTAGCAGAACACAGCAAATCCTATGCTTCTTGTTTATTACACTAACTACACTGTGCTTAATTCTTATCGGTAAACGTGTGATTAATGAACCAGTGCTCTGGCTCAATACGATTTACGTGAGTGCATTCAATTTAATCTTCTTAGTACACAATGTATACTCTCTTGTGAAGGGTTTAAAACCATCTGTACACACAACAGTTATGGCTCTTGCCTTAGGTACTGTTCTCTTAACGCCATTCATAGGCTATACAACGTATCGTGAATTTGTGACCTATACTAAAGTCGATGGCGAATGGCATGCAAGCCTACCAATAGCTGCTACCTTTGATCCTAACTTCACGGACTATGGCACACCATATGTCCCTGTAGATGATTTAAAACTGCCAGATACCAACCCAACAAACGGCAGACGAGTTGAATATATTAATTTTGATGCTATAACTGCACCAAAGGTTATTTCGATTGCAGGATACGATAAATACATTGAAAACATCGAATTAATAGTCTACGAAAGAGACCTTAAGGAATACGAAGTAGAATCTGCCAACTTCGACTCCATCTCCTTCAAGTTCCTCAACAAAGGCCTTGATTTAGAGGTATCTCTACCAAATGGTGTGACAGAGGTGCATCATATTTATGATAAGTTCCTTACAGTCGATAAAACAGCCATCGATCCTGTCATTATAGAAGGCAGGATACAAGCTATTGATTACGTCGTACTTCATAAACCAATTCGATACACGTAAACTTAAATTTAATGTACTATATAATTAAAAAATCATAACCACCCGTAGAACGGGTGGTTTGCTCTGACCCTATAAGGGTCTTTCTCTAGTGGTGGCCCTCTAAAGAGGGCATTGAATGCTCTGACAACCACTCTATTACCACTGGCTGCCCCCTACTCGGGGGCTTTTATTTTGCCTATTTTACTGGCTCACCCGTAAACGGGTCGGTGTATTCTTTA
>JAWERH010000399.1:0-1102 GCA_032482215.1 Veillonella sp.
ATGTTTCTACAAATGAACTTATAATGGCAGAGCCACCTTCAACTAATAATGAAGTATAACCAAAATCGCCCAACTTCGTAAGAATATCATCAATAGATAATTTCTTAATATCTATGACAATATCTGTGCTTTTACTTTTACGAGTAGACACTGATTCAACAACCGTTACAAGAGCTCCTACTTGTTCTAAAGCCTGTATCCGTTCTTTAGGACAACCTTTAGATACAAATATATGAACCTTGCGAGTATCTACTTCAAATACACGACTTGTGGTAGGCGTTCTACCAAGACTATCTAGGATAATTACATCTGGTTGATGGACTGTAATCGGCTCATCAAGAATATTTCTATCCAATATAGCATCTGCTAATTCATCATCACTGAGACGACAGTTTAGCTGTGGATTATCTGCTAAGATTGTACCAATACCAACGAGCATAGCATCATGAGTAGCACGTAGTACATGTCCATCACGACGGGAGGATTCATTCGTAATCCATTGAGATTGGCCTGTAAACGTGGCAATCTTACCATCAAGGGACATAGCACTCTTAATAGTTACAAAAGGTTTTCCCGTCTGTATATAGGTAAAGAAATGCTCATTAAGCTCAGCACATTCATCACTACAAACAGGAACGACAACTTCAATCCCCGCTTCTTTAAGGATCTCAATACCTTTACCAGCAACAAGTGGATTAGGATCTGTACTGCCAATAACGACCTTAGCTATACCAGCCTTAGCATTATCACCCGCTTGATTCAGTGCATGCACCTCGGCATGAGCCGTACCAGCTTTGTGATGATAACCTTCACCGATTATTGTATTGTCTTTCACCACTACAGCCCCCACCAAAGGATTTGGAGAAGTGTGACCTGTGGCCAATTTTGCCAGTGCAATGGCGCGTTTCATATATGCTACGTCATCCACCATATCACCTCAATAAAAAAAGGACTATATACATAGTCCTTGGGTAATCATAATTGCGCACAACAAATGTGCCTTGTCTTTTCTCATCCAGACTGTACTGTCGGTATCGGAATTGCACCGATTCATACCCATAAGGTTCGCGGACTATACCGCCGGTAAGGAATTTCACCTATC
>JAWERH010000400.1:0-1033 GCA_032482215.1 Veillonella sp.
GGTTGTCAGATCATTCAATGCCCTCTTTAGAGGGCCACCACTAGAGAAAGACCCTTATAGGGTCAGAGCAAACCACCCGTTCTACGGGTGGTTATGATTGTATGATGATAGAATAACTTGTATATAAAAAATTTAGTAAATAAAAAGTAGGATTATTGCTGCTGCTGTACATAAAGGTACAGGTAGTCAGACCAATAATCCTACTTTTATTTTAAGATAGGTGATATAAATTTATTTGTCAAGAATGTAGATTAAAAGCTAGGTATATATTATGTGCAATTATAGCAGATTGTAATTGAGCAGCTGTGATGGGGATTTTAACAATCTTTGAAGTTTGTAAAATACCCTGTATTTATAGTATGATAGCTCTATATGTTATTTTTCTGTAGAAAGGAGCTCGTATGAATCGACTTAGTTTCTCACGAACTCAGATTTTAATTCTTGTCAGCGTGTGGCTAACATTTTTGACCGCCTTTTATATGGGCTATGCCATCATGGTTCTACCAGGTGGTATCTTAGCGGATCGCATTGGTTATCGTTACACCATTTTGGTAAGCTTACTTGCCATGGCAGTTATTACGGCATTGATGAGTACTATAGATAATTACACCTATGGATGGGTATTACGATTCTTATTAGGTATTGTATCTGGTCCGGTACAAGCATCTTGTTTAAGTGCTATTGGGGATTACTTTGGGCCTAATCAACGTGGTGCGGCCGTGGGTATCTTCATGTCCTGCACATCCCTTGGATTGACTACTGTAAACCTTTATGCACCATATGTGGCAACTAATTATGGTTGGCAAAATGCATTTCTTTTAACAGCGGTATTACCAATCCTTGTTTTCATTCTTAGCTACTTTACGGTTCGTAAGCCAAGTGCTGAGATTTTAGCTGAACGAGAAGCAGAGGTGAGTGCTGCATCTGCTCATATAGGGGAAAAGACTTCTTTAAAGGAAAACTTGTTACATGTTTTGAAGAATCGCAACATTTGTTGTCTTGCCTTTGCAGGCTTCTTTGCTACCGGTGCTAC
>JAWERH010000400.1:1061-1866 GCA_032482215.1 Veillonella sp.
TTACCGATTAAGAAGAACCATTTGGTGGCGCTTGTTATGTTCTTATTTGCACCAGCATTGATCCTCTTTGCGAGCACCACAAATCCAGATATGCTCTTTATAACAGGTCCAATTCTTGGTATTGGTGCTTTCATGCATAGTGCTTTAACAAATGCTCTCGTAATTCAATCTGCAGCACCTCATTTACGCGGTACAACTGCAGGCTTTGTAAACTTGTTTAATCAGATCGGCGTTATGTTGGCACCTATGATTTTAGGTAGCATGTTAACAGCTACAGGCAGTTATCAATCTGCATTGATGACCCTTGCCATTGCACCAGTTATCGGTGCTATTGCATTGTTCTTTGTACGTCTTAAATAATGTGAAAGCATCATACAATAGGTTCCTCTTGGAAACAAACAAAATATGAAACAAAAGAGACTGAATTAAATCTCCTAATGAACTGCACCCCAAAAATTGGACACAATTTTTGGGGTGCAGTTCAAAATAGGGGACAGTTCAGTCTCTTTTTATACATTACGAGTAACTATATTTTTTGATTATGGTTTTTGCGGTGCATGATAATCAGGTTGCGGTCTCCAATCACTCATAGGTGTATTTGGATCTGGCATGTCCTGATTTTGAATGTCGAGAATCCAATCACTAGGTCGAGGTCCTTGTGGAGACGGTGCTGGAACGGGTCCATACATACCTAATTTAGAAGGATATAACCGTGGTTGATTAGATGTATAAGGAGATTCTAATTGGTTTAGCGGTTTATAGATACCTTCTGGTGGCTGAACTCCAAATAATGGCCTATCTTCTG
>JAWERH010000401.1:0-1110 GCA_032482215.1 Veillonella sp.
ATATTTGATAGCATGTGTACTCTTAACCGCACCAGGAACTTCGGTGATTGGTTTATGAATTGTTTTACCATCTTTAGTCTTAGTCCAGTAGCCATAATCGAAATTAGTTACAGTTACACCAAGATCTGCTGGTGGAACAATAGCTATATTTTTTTCATGCTTCACAACTTGTACTGGAATTTGTTTGCCTTGTACATCATATGCAGTAATATTTTTTACCATATCTGCACTATAAGCATTATCTACAGGACCCTCACCTAATACAAGTACTTTTTCATCTGTACGGTTAGCGAAGAACACACCATGTGCATCAACAGAAGAGCATACACAGCCTGCAGCTAAACCTACAGCAAATAAAGATGCTAAAATTCTCTTATTCATAAGAACCTCCATAATCAATAACTTGTTTCAACAAACTTGATATTATTATACAGCCTTCCATACGTTTCGTATATACCAATACCCCTATAACTTAGTTAATATGCGGAGTTAGTATATACAACCATTTGTATACGAATCTAGTATTAATGATAAAATTATCATCAACTTTTCATAAGGATATAATATATAGGAATATGTTATAAAAATTTTATAATTTCGACAACAAAAACGACGCTCCCATAGGAGCGTCGTTTTATATCACTAAGGATATTATTTTTTGTTTTTAGCAGCTTTCGCACGTGCGTTACGATCAAGGATTGTTTTACGCATACGAAAATGCTTTCAGGTGTTACTTCAACGAGTTCGTCATCGTTAATCCACTCAAGAGCTTGTTCCAAGGAGAAGATACGAGGTGGAGTCAAGCGTACTGCTTCGTCAGAGGAGCTAGAACGCATGTTAGTAACGTGTTTTTTCTTACATGGGTTAACATCCATATCAAGTTCACGAGTATTTTCACCAATAACTTGGCCTGCGTACACGTCTTGGTTAGGACCAACGAACAATGTACCACGGTCTTGAACAGAGTTCAAACCATATGGAGTAGTTTCGCCATTTTCGAATGCCACCAAAGCACCGCGTGTACGGGAAGGAATTTCGCCTTTGTATGGTGCATAACCATGGAATACATGGTTCATGATACCATTACCTTTTGTAGCTGTTAAGAATTGT
>JAWERH010000402.1:0-1069 GCA_032482215.1 Veillonella sp.
GGTATGCGCTACTTCGGTGAGCATAAAAAAGGTACCCTTACATTGGCTTGGTCCTTGGCGAATCGTTTTGATTATGTAGCATGCCACGGCGGTATGAAACGTTACAATCTTGACAATGGTAAAAGCTATACAATCGGTGTATTTGGCTTGTCCGGTTCTGGTAAATCTACATTAACTCATGAAAAGCATGATGGTCGTTATGATATTTCTATCTTGCATGACGATGCGTATATCATTAATACTAATGACTTGAGTTCTATTGCTCTTGAACCTACATATTTCGACAAAATGCAAGACTATCCTGTGGAACATCCGGCTAATGAATTCTTGTTAACACTACAAAATGTTGGCGTAACTATGGATGAGGATGGCCGTAAGGTTGTGTTGGCAGAAGATGTGCGTAATAATAATGGTCGCGCTATTAAATCTCAATTCTGGACAGATAATCGTGTAAACTACGTAGATCAACCAGTTAATGCCATTGTATGGCTTATGAAAGATAAAACTTTGCCACCAATCCTTAAAATTAATGATCCTGTTTTGGCATCTACAATGGGCGCAACACTGGCGACACGTCGTTCTACTGCTGAAAAGCTGGATGCTCACGTTGATCCAAATGCACTTGTTATCGAACCATATGCAAATCCATTCCGTACATATCCATTGGTTCGTGACTATGAAAGCTACACAGGTTTCTTCTTGGAAAATAAAATTCCTAAAGAGGTAACTCTTGATTTATTGGAACGTTTGGTAGAAGGTACATTGGACTTCAAACCATTCTATAAATATGAAAATCTCTCTTATGTTGAGGTTCCTGGTTTTGAACCACCATTCCAAGTGCGTGAATACCATCACCAATTACACAAAGCTTTCGAGTTCCGCTATGACTATGTAGAAAAACTTATTGGTCATAAAAACGAATTGCCACAAGAAGTATTGGATGTATTAAAAACTCTAATGTAATCTCAACATTTATTAAATCCTCAATATAATATTGAGATTGTCTAACTGCTCAAATAAAAGGCCCTCCTTGTGGAGGGCTCTTTCTTTTGTGGTAATATATACTTAT
>JAWERH010000403.1:0-1051 GCA_032482215.1 Veillonella sp.
ATCATGAAAGAACGTTTTGGTGCTAAAAAACCAAAATCCATGATGCTTCGTGTACATACTCAAACAGCTGGTTCCATGTTGACTGCACAACAAGTTGATAACAACATCGTTCGTGTTGCTCTTCAAACTGCAGCTGCTGTAATGGGCGGTACTCAATCCTTACATACAAACTCCCGTGACGAAGCGTTGGCTCTTCCTACAGAAGCATCTGTACAAGTAGCTCTTCGTACACAACAAATCGTGGCTTACGAATCTGGTTTAGCTGACGTAGTTGACCCATTGGGTGGTTCCTACTATGTAGAAGCTATGACTAACGCTATCTATGACGAAGCTATGGCATACATCAAGAAAATTGATGAAATGGGCGGCGCTGTAGTAGCAATCGAAAAAGGCTACATCCAAAAAGAAATTCAAGAATCTGCTTACAAATGGCAAATGGAAGTTGAATCTGGCTTGCGCACAATCGTTGGCGTAAACAAATTCCAAGTTGAAGAAGAAGCTCCAAAAGACTTAGAAAACTCAAGCAGTTCGCGCTAACCGCGATCAAGCAGCAGTTGATAAAGCATTAGCAGCTCTTAAAGCTGGTGCAGCTGATGAAAACGTTAACTTGATGCCATTAATTCTTGATGCAGTTAAAACATATGCTACTTTGGGTGAAATTTGTAATGTATTGCGCGAAGTATTCGGTGAATACGAAGCTCATTCCACATTATAATATCGGCTAATTTCGGAGGTAATTAATCATGGCAGAAAAACGTATTAGAGTAATCGTAGCAAAACCAGGTCTTGATGGTCATGACCGTGGTGCAAAAGTAGTAGCACGCGCACTTCGCGATGCTGGTTTCGAAGTAATCTACACTGGTCTTCGTCAAACTCCAGAACAAATCGTAGAAGCAGCTCTTTCTGAAGACGTTAATGTAGTTGCATTATCCCTTCTTTCCGGTGCTCATAACACATTGTTCCCTAAAATTGTTGAACTTTTGAAAGAAAAAGGCATGGGCGATGTACTTGTAATCGGTGGTGGCGTTATTCCTGACGCTGATATCCCTGG
>JAWERH010000404.1:0-1017 GCA_032482215.1 Veillonella sp.
ATGGACACTCTTCCAAGAGCGACGTTTGAGTCGACGCACATTTATGAAATCCTGTGTAGCACTCACCGCTATTCTCGGTTTGCCACCAACGATGTTAGACACCGTTGTTAAGGCAGCTGAAACAACTGAATTGCCTACGGTAATTTGGCTACATGGTCATGAATGTACTGGTTGTAGTGAATCATTCATTCGCTCATCTTCTCCGTTTACATCTGATGTAATTTTAAACATGATTTCTCTTGAATATGATGATACTTTGGCGGCTGCATCTGGTGCACCATTAGAGGAACACTTAGAGAAAATCATCAAAGAAAAAGCAGGCAAATACATCTTGGCTGTTGAAGGTGGTGTGCCACTTGATGAAAATGGTGTTTACTGTACAGTAGGTGGACGTACATTTAAAGAGTCCTTAATCGAAGCGGCTAAAGGTGCAGCAGCAATCATTGAATATGGTTCCTGCGCATCTTGGGGTGGTATTCAAGCGGCTAAACCAAATCCAACAAATACAGTATCTGTATCTTCTGTTGTATCTGGTAAGCCTATTATCAAAGTTCCTGCCGTCCTAAACAATTTTATGGTAATCGTATTCACGACACATGCTACCGCCGTGCCTTCTTTGACTCTGGTCTCTTCGTTGAAAAATTCGATGACGATGCATCCAAATCTGGTTGGTGCTTGTATAAAGTAGGTTGTCGTGGACCTCAAACATATAATTCTTGTGGTAACTTACGTTGGTGGAATGGTTTGTCCTATCCAATTCAATCCGGTCACGGCTGTATTGGTTGCTCTGAAAAGGGCTTCTGGGATAATGACGTATTCTACAAACGTTTACCAGATATTCCATTAGCTAATACCATCACAACTGCTGATACAATCGGTACAGTGGCTGCTGTTGGTGCTACTGCAGCAGTTATCGTTCATGGTGCTGCAACTCTTACGCGTAATAAAATTCTTGATATGAAAGAAGAAAAACGCTTAAAAGAACAAGGCTTATGGGATGAAAAGAAACATAATAAT
>JAWERH010000405.1:0-1419 GCA_032482215.1 Veillonella sp.
TCATTTCTAAAATCATCCTTTCAAGAAAAATAAAAATATATGCTTAACAGGACGATGTAGCTTAATCAATTTAATTGATGAGTAAATCGCTATTGTATTAAGTTGTAAAAGTTCAGTTAAAATAAAGGATTACAATAAAATAACAGATATACTTATCATAAAAAGTGATATGTCTCTTAAAAATTTTTAACCTCATTACACATGAGGTTAAGAATATAAGAGAGGGGACATAAACAGTGTTTATGTCCCCTTCTTTACTGACTACATGTCCGTGTTAGGGCCTTTGTAAGGTCTTAGGTATTAGTAGTTACCTTTGAACATTGTAGCAGGAGCTTCTGGTACATAATCGCCGAAGTAGGATTTGAAGTCTAGACCTAATTCGTTGCAAAGATCTTGAACTTCTAGCATTGTACCGTTAAGTACAGGGATGCCTTCAGCTTTAACTTTTTCAACGGATTCATGTTCTTTTTCACCATGAGTGTAAATGCGGTCTTGACCAGCAGCTTTAGGAGCTTCACGTAATTCTTGTAAGAATTGGGAGAAGTGTTTTTTGATTTCAGCTGGGTCACCGAAGAATTCAGGGTTGATAGCCATGAAGCCGCCTTGAGACAAGATGGAGGAGAATAATTCAGCAATCATGCCGTTACCATAACCTTTGTGGCCGCCAAGAACTTCTGTAGCACCACCTAAAGGAAGGATACCGCCGCCTTCATGACGGGAGATGTTGCCCAATACTTCAGCTGCGTCAGTGGAAGGAACGCCGTCTTTATTAACAGCCCAGCCATCTGGAGTAGCTTTGCCCATTTTGTTGTACATTTCAAGTTTACCACGAGTTACTACTGTAGTGGAGCAATCGAAGAAGAAGTCAACAGGATCAGCAGGTACAGTCCAAGCGATAGGGTTGGAACCAAGCATAGCTTTACGAGCATATACAGGAACCATGATTGCTTCGGAGTTTGTACAAGAGAAACCAATTAAGCCTTGGTCGGAAGCCATTTTAGCATAGTAACCAGCGATACCATAGTGGTTGGAGTTACGTACGGATACGATACCAACACCGGATTTTTTAGCTTTTTCGATAGCCATTTCCATAGCTGACCCATGCCGTCATGACCGTCGATAACTGCGGAAATTGGAGTTTCTTTTACGATTTCAGGTTTTGCGTCGATTTTGATTAAGCCATTAGTGATACCTTTGTGGTAACGAACCATACGTTGCATACCATGGCTTTGAATACCGAACAAGTCGGAAGTCAAAAGTACGTCTTGGATGATGTCAGCTTCTTTTTCGGAGAAACCGAATTTTTGGAAAGCGTCCATGCTTAATTTTTTCAATGTTTCATAAGGGAATAACACAGTGTTTTTTGCGTCTGCCATCGTTAAAACCTCTTTTCAGAAAATATGTACCTGATATAGTAAC
>JAWERH010000406.1:0-1235 GCA_032482215.1 Veillonella sp.
CTGGTTCTTGTGCTAACCAATCTTGCATTTGTGTAAATGGATGCCATACAAACTCATGGTCCCACTGTGCTGCTTGTGAAAGCTGTTTCTCTGCCATTTCGTCACCTCATACGTACAAATTCTACAAACTATAACTCTCAATACCTATAATACTCAATTACTATAACAGTCTATTACCATAAATAATTAGTCTAAATTAAATTACAATATCTAACTACTATATACCTAGTATTGTATTCCATACCTTCTTAGAGTCCACAAAGGACCGAGCCCAACCAAGCTGAACCTTTTGAATATCTGGGCCTTGGTATGGCGGCACAACAGCTACTACAGGAATACCTGTATATCGTTCCATATCTTCTACATTTGTTTTCAACAAGAACGGATCCACTGCTGTTGTATCATTTACGATGATGGCTTTCACCTCAATACCATGCATCTTCGCGTATTCACAGGTCAAAATCGCACGGTTAATGGAGCCTAGACGTCCATCAGCTACAACGATAGCTGGTAATTTAATATCTTTCATTAAATCCGTGAATGTTTTATCGCCGTAAAGAGGTGTTGTAATACCACCAGCGCCTTCTACAAAGGTTAGATCATAGATAATCGATTTCTATACCAGATAACTCTGCTGCAAGACGGGGAGAAAAATCACCAGCGATAGCATATGGGTTAACCTCATGACGACGAGATTCAGGAATACCTGCGCAACGCATTAAATGCGTAGCATCCTTGCTTTCAAGGCCAACATTATAATTATCCTCATCCATCGTTACACATTCAGGAAAAGGTACCGCACTAGAGGACACTGGTTTAACCATACCAACCGCAAAACCATCATCTACAGCCATGGCCCCTAACAGCCCTGTCACAAACGTCTTGCCTACATCTGTATCTGTACCAATTATAGAAATACCTAACTGCTTCATACATGTCTCCTCTCAGCGATACTTAACGCCGCATAGGTTAACTAATCTAATTACAATATACAGCTAAACGGAATATATAGTCAACCTATTATTACCGTTCAAGTTTACGTTGTTATAACTCTATGGGGCCCGGATACATCGCTACATTTTAACTAAAAAGCTGTGTCCCTAACCTCCGTGCTCCAAAGCGAGCTAAGTCGCACTTCGCTTAGGGACACAGCTTTTTATAACCTTATCGCCGTACTAGTCCCATAGAGTTATAGCCCTCCCCTTTGAATACGCTAATAATAGGTTGGCTGTATG
>JAWERH010000407.1:0-1200 GCA_032482215.1 Veillonella sp.
CGATATCTTACTTGCTGGCGACAATGCCATTGTAATTGGTATGGCAGCTCGTAACTTGCCAGCACATTTACAGAAGAAAGCCATCTTCTGGGGCACAGCAGGTGCCATTATTTTACGCCTTGTTATGGCATTCCTATTTGTAGAGGCATTGAACAATATTCCTGCACTTCGTTTAGTAGGTGGTATTCTCCTCTTATGGATCGGATACAAGCTCGTTGCTGATGATGAAAGCGAGCATAATATCGAAGCTAAGGATAATTTACGTGCAGCCATTACAACTATTGTTATTGCTGACGGTATCATGGGCATCGATAATGTTATCGGTGTAGTTGGTGCTGCAGGTGGTCATATGACAATGGTAGCCATTGGTGTACCAATTATCATTTATGGCAGTACTTTATTTGTGAAAGTCATCGAACGCTTCCCAATTATCCTATACGTTGGCGGCGGTATCCTTGGCTGGGTAGGTGCTGGTATGGCAGTAGAGGATACATTGATTGCTCATAGTGTTGAACCATATGCACTATTCATCAAAATTGCTGCAGTAATACTCGTAGTAGGGGCATCTTTGGTAGCTAAAAAGCTCAAGAAATAATAGAATATATCTCTTCTCCTAATCATAGGAGGAGAGATTTTTTTATGTAAACTCATACCTCTCTTTTTAGGTGAGAAAATAGAAAAATTATGGTATAGTTAAGGGATAGTTATTGAATTAGTAGACTGAATTGAGGTACGTACAGAATGGAATTTTTAGAAGTTGCCACGTGGGTAACCATTGGTAAAATAATTTTGATTGATATTTTATTAGCTGGCGATAATGCTGTAGTAATTGGTATGGCAGCAGGTAAGCTAGCTCCAGAACTACAAAAGGCGCCTTGTATTTGCTACTCTTTTAGTAGAGGCGCTTACTTTAGTTCCTCTTATTCACTTAGGTGGTGGCCTTGTACTTGTATGGATTGCCATTCAATTATTAAAAGGTGGCGATGAAGATGCACATATCGAAGCTAAGAATTCATTAATGGGTGCCATTTGGACGATTATTGTAGCTGACGCTATGATGAGTATTGATAATGTCATCGGTGTAGTAGGGGCCGCTAGAGGTCATTTAGAGCTTGTTATTGCAGGTATGTTAATTACTGTTCCAATTATCGTATTTTGCTCTACATTATTTGCTCGAATTATTAATAAATTCCCTGCCAT